>PMBT01000132.1 GCA_003153035.1 Opitutia bacterium | reverse complement strand
CGAAGAGATTGTTGTAGTCGAGTTTGGCGAGGACCTGATAACCCCATGAAGTCCTGTCCGGGAAGGCACTGAGGGGGGTGGCCGGACTCGTGCCATTGCCCGTATTGACCATCTCGGCCGTCGAGCCAGCCGTCGCAGTGCCGGAGCCGTCAAAGCGGAGCACGTCCTTCGTCGGCAGATTGGGGACCTCCGTGATGCCCACCTCGGCGACTACCGTCAGTTGACTGGCTCCCAGCATCGGGCCGAATGCCTTGGTCGCGGTGGTCTGCGCCTGCNNACGTCGTCGATTTGGAGGGGGACGTGAGATTTGTGGGACACTTCGCCCTGCAGGGAGATTCCAGTGGTTCCGACGTCGGTGTTGAAGCTGGCTCCGAACATGTCGATTCCCTTTGGATACTCGACGAAGTAGTTGCCAGTGGCAGCGGCTTTCAGCAAACCGACCTTCTTGGAGCCCGCCACGATGCTGGTGGCTGATGGATAGAAGGGCTGCAAGCTGGGGGGGAGCGCGGATGCCGGATAACCCAGGAAAGCGGCCCCGAGCAGAGAGTTGACGGCAGCGGGCACGAGCGCAGGCGGGTAGCCGGCGGCAATCATCCCGGGCGCCAGCTGGGTCGCGCCGAGGTAGGAGGCATACGATTGCACGTAGCTGGCGCTGATCGGATCGGTCGGCGTGACGGCGCTGATCACGGGCAGGCGGCTGCTGTAATTAAGATAATAGAAGCCGAAGTCCGTATGGTTGAGGTTCGTGGCGAGATAGTGCATTGCCAGGCCCCATTGTCCGTAGTTGCTGGGTTCATGGTCCTTGCCCCGCGGGATCGCGCCGAGGAGGAAGCTACTCGTGCCGTCGTTAAACAGAACATGATCGGAGAGCGCACCGAAGCCGAGCATGACATTCTGGCCACCCCGGCTGGCAAAGTCGTTGGTGCTGAAATAAGTGGCGGCCGGATCGATCTCCGTGCGGCGGAATTCAAGCAGGCAGACTGCCTCGAGAGAAAGCTTGTCCGTCAGCGCGACTGAGGCATCCAAAGCGTAAACTGGCAGCAGCGCCTCGCGCAATTCCGAGCCGGGCGTGCGCAATCGGGACACGTCGATCGGATTGATCACGTTAATCCCATTGGGGATGAACGTGCTCTCGCCCCAGCTGATGACCTGCCGGCCGAGGCGTACGGTGAGAGGCAATGAGCCGCCGAGCTCAAATTTGCCGGTAACGTAGTTGTCGAGCATCACCCCATCGGACCCCACGCGCTCCTTGGCGAGCTTCGAAAGCGGCGTGCGCCGGACCGTGTCCTGGTTCTTGGGATCGTAGAAATAGTAGCCGCGCACAAAGGCGCCGAGATTGCGCCACTTTATCTCAAAATCGCTTGTAACCTTGTAGAGGATGGAGGCTATCCCGCGGGGATAATTGAGGTCGCCGTCATCGCCGTTTACGGAATAGGCCTGTCCCGGGACACCATTAAAGCTGTTGGTGAGGCCGTAGAGGGCGGGATCGGGGTTATCCAGGCGGGAAAGGACGCCCACCGAGAGGGTTGTGTCGAAGTTGCCATTCACCTCACCGAGGGCGAAGACAAACGCGTGAAGGGAAACCGCGCCCGAAAGGAACAGGAACGTGGTCACCGCGAAAACAACTCCGAATCGCCGCCAGGCAGGGACAGGGGAGGTATAACGAAGTTTCATAGCTGAGTGTATAGACTACGAAAACCTCCACACAGGGAGGTTAGAGGTTTTGGGGTGCAGGGCTGACCCGACGGTATGAGTCGAACGAGGCGGAATGAAGCGGCCTTTCAGGAGCGACGGCAAGAACTAAAACCGGCAATCTGGGTCCCGCGCGGATCAGTTGGTCTCCCAAACCACGCGCGGCGCCAAAGTCCACTTTTCTTGGGGGGGAGAGGCGCCTCTCGGGGCCCGGCCCATGATTCCCGCTTTGACGTGGCGGGCCAAACCGTGAGTTGATGAGGCCATGGAGGCGGCCTCGCACATTCACATCAAGGGCGCGCGGGAGCACAACCTGAAGAATCTCGAACTGCGCCTGCCGCGGGGACGACTCGTAGTCATCACCGGCCCAAGCGGTTCAGGCAAATCATCGCTGGTCTTCGATACCCTCTACGCCGAGGGATACCGCAAATACATGGAAAGCTTGTCCACCGAAGCGCGACAGGTGCTGGAGCAGTTCCGGCGGCCCGACGTCGACTTCATCCATGGACTTTCCCCCGTGCTGGCCATCGAGCAGCGCCGGGGAGGGGGGTCGCCGCGCGCTACCGTCGCAACCGTAACGGAGCTGGCCGACTATGCGAGGCTGCTCTGGGCCCTGCAAGGAAGCCAGTACTGCCCAAAGGACGGCGGCCGGATCGAGCCGCGCTCCCTGGACGACTGCGTGGAGCGCGTATTGCAGGAGGCGGCGGGCGAGCGGATCGTGCTGCTGGCTCCCTGGATGCATGCGAAGCCGGCGGTGTTGCGGGATGAACTCCCCGGACTGCGCCAGCGGGGATTTCAACGTGTGCGGATTGGGGGAGAGATCAAATCGCTCGACGATCCGCACCTGCTGACGGCGGGCACCCGGGAGCTTGCGGTGGATCTCGTCATCGACCGGCTGGTGGCGACGCCCGACCAGCGAAGCCGGCTGGCCGACTCGCTTGAGCTTGCCTTCCGCGAGGGTCAGGATCGGGCCGCCGTCCTGGCGCAGAAGTCCCCGGACGCACCTTGGCGGGAGATCGCGCTCAGCCAAAGCCTGAGCTGCGCGGTTTGCGGCGAGGTCTATGACCGGCTGACGCCACGGCATTTCTCGTTCAACCACCAGGAAGGGGCCTGTCCCGCCTGCGGTGGGCTCGGGCGCCAGATGACCTTCAGCGCGGAGCTGGTCGTGCCCGATCCGGAGAAATCCGTGCGCGGGGGCGCGCTCAAGCCTTGGCGCATCGGCGGGAAGAACCTCATCATCAAACATAACGCCATCCTGAAGCAGCTGGCGGAGCAGCTGCCTTTTGATCCGGAACGGCCCTGGAAAGAATTGCCGGAGGAGGTGCGGTACACGCTGTTGTACGGGGCGGGGGAGCGGCTTTTCAGTTTCAGGCTGCGACGCATGAAACAGCCCAAGCTCATGCCGTTTGCCGGCGTGCTCGCCCTGCTGGATCAGAGCTGGCGGGAAACGCGCAGCGACGGTTTTCGCGCGCGACTGACGACCTTCCAGGTCAGTGCGGAATGCCCGGCCTGCCGGGGCACCCGGCTCAACCCGCGGGTGGCAGCGGTGCGACTGGAGGGGGCGGCGCTTCCCACGGCTTCAAGTTCCGGCGGCGCCGGCATCACGGATTTCTTTGCCCTGGATGTTGCCTCGGCGCACGCCTTCGCGCTTGGCCTGCAGCAGCGGCTGGCCGGAATTGAATCCCTGCGCGAGGTGGTGGCGGGGATCGAACAGCGCCTGCATTTTCTGCTCGAGACCGGGCTCGGCTACCTGACGCTCGACCGCGAGTATACGACGCTCAGCGGCGGTGAGGCGCAGCGGGTGCGGCTCGCTACGCAGCTGGGCATGGGGTTGATCGGGGTCATCTACGTGCTCGACGAGCCCAGNNCGCGATCGCGGCAACACGGTGATCGTGGTCGAGCACGACGAGGAAACCATGCGCGCCGCCGATGAATTGGTTGAACTCGGACCCGGCGCCGGCACCGAAGGCGGTGAGGTGCTTTTCCAGGGCTCGCCCGCCGCCTGCGCGCTGCAACCGGCCGCGGTTTCCCGGACCGGGCCCTACCTTGCCCGGAAGCTCCGGGTGGGCAAGGACGCGAGGCAGCGCGTGCCCGACGGGCGCTGGCTCACCGTCCGTGGCGCCAGTGAGCACAATCTCAAGAACTGCGATGCGGCATTCCCGGTCGGTTTGCTGACCGCCGTCACAGGCGTCTCCGGTTCGGGCAAGAGCACGCTGGTAAACGATATCCTGGCCGCGGCCGCCGCGCGTAAGCTCAACGGCGCGAAGGTCTTGCCCGGCCGCCATCGCGGTCTGGAGGGCTTGGAGCACTTCGAGAAGACCGTGCGGGTCGATCAGGAGCCCATCGGCCGCAGTCCGCGTTCGAATCCAGCCACTTACACGAAGTTGCTCGACCTCCTGCGCGATTTGTTTGCCCGGTGCCCTCTTGCCAAAGTGCGCGGTTACCGGCCGAGCCGCTTCAGTTTCAATGTGCGGGGAGGCCGTTGCGAGCGCTGTCAGGGTGACGGGCAGATTCGCCTCGATATGCAATTCCTGGCCGACGCCTATGTGGAATGCCCGAGTTGCAGCGGGCGACGCTTCAACCGGGAAACCCTCGAAGTGCGCTTCCACGGCAAAAGCATCGCCGACGTGCTGGACCTCACGGTTGGGGAAGCCATGCAGCTCTTCCGCCACGTTCCGCGCATCATGGAGAAACTGGCGACTCTGGACGCCGTTGGCCTTGGCTATCTGCGACTCGGCCAGTCAGCGGTGACGCTCTCCGGCGGCGAGGCCCAGCGGCTCAAGCTTTCGCTTGAATTAAGCCGGCGCCAGCAGGGTCAGACTTTGTACCTTCTGGACGAACCGACCACCGGCCTGCACTGGGTCGATATTCAGCGGCTGATGGATCTGCTCTTCAAGCTGCGCGATGCCGGCAATACCATCGTGGTCATTGAGCACAATCTCGATGTGATCCACCTTTCCGATTGGATCATTGACCTCGGACCCGGGGGAGGCAACGAAGGCGGCGAGATCGTTTTTGCCGGTTCGCGGGCCGGGATTGAACGGGAATCCCGTTCGCTTACCGGTCAGGCACTCGCCCGGTGGAAAGCGCGGGGTTGAAAACGCGCTGGGTAATTCAGGGAAAATCGAGATATTCTGCCGCCGGTTTCAGAGCTGAATCTCGGTTTGGCGGGCTTCGGCGGAGAATAATCCCTTGCTATCCACCAACCCGGCTGCGACTCTCTGAATTGTAATGCGGACGGGGTCGCGATTTTCGCGAAAGACAGTTCGTTCGCTTACCTTCGGGCGTTTCTTCTTCGATGAGAGACCGTTCAGAGGTCTTCATCACTCATCGAACCGATCAAACCTGTCACCGGCGGCATGATTCGCTCCGGCCGCGCTTCAAGCTTCGGCCGTGCCTGTTGTCGCGCCGGGACCGCTTGATCAACAAAGCAGCGTCATCCTCCGTCCGCCTCGCGGACGGATCGCGTCGGACACCCTATCGTGTCCGAACGCATCCATACATGAATCAAGAAGTTCCAACTACAGTCACTTTTGCCTCGTTGAACCTGGCGGCGCCCATCCTGCGCGCGCTGGTCGAAAAGGCCTATACGCATCCTTCGCCCATCCAGGCCAGGGCGATTCCGCCGCTCCTCGAGGGACGCGACCTGATCGGCTGCGCTCAGACCGGGACCGGCAAGACGGCAGCGTTTGCGCTGCCCATCCTGCACCGTCTGGCGGCCCGGCCGCAGCCTCGCAATCCCCGCCGCCCCCGCGCGCTCATTCTCACGCCAACGCGGGAGCTGGCCGCCCAGATCGGTGAGAACATTGCGCTCTATGGCAGCCATTTGCCGCTCCGGCATGCCGTCATTTTCGGCGGAGTCGGCGAACAGCCCCAGATTCGCGCCCTTCTCGCCGGTGTCGAAATCATCGTCGCCACGCCCGGCCGTCTGATGGACTACTTGAAGACCGGCGAAATCAATCTCCGCGACATCACGATCCTAATTCTCGAC
>PMBT01000022.1 GCA_003153035.1 Opitutia bacterium | reverse complement strand
CGGGCGTTTATTTTACCTCCTTCCAGTTTCTGAGCTAGAGGAAGCGATAGGCAATAAGCTTTAAGCTGCTGGGCTCGCGCGGACGGAGCTTGGCGCTTTGAGCTTAACGCTTACAGCTCTCCCATCCCTTGCTCCGACTCCGTCGGAGCGTCACTTCCCGGTGATCACAGGCGAGGGNNAGGTCCCGCGAGAGTAGGTCGTTGCCGGGTTATGGCCCGAGCGCTCCGAACAGGAGGCTCGGGCCTTTCTTTTTGCGCGGCACGCATGCCGCAGGCCAACGACCACTGCCGCGTGCAGTATTAGCAGCGGTGCTATGGCGTGTCACGTTTCTGCAACGTCGAGGTCGGGTCTGCATGAAGCCTTTCTCGGCACTTGACTTGCCGTTTTCTCCGGGCTTCTCTCCAGCCAACCCCGACCATCTTGGCGTCCGAGACGCCATATCGTCTACCTAACCAAGAGCTCCAGCTCTAGTCACCATGCAAAGATCATTCCTGAAATGTCTCCTCATCGCGGGAGTCGCCTCGCTGCTTCTGGCGTTCGGCACCTCCGCTTTCGCCCAAGGTGTCACAACATCGGCCATCAATGGTTTTGTGACCGACAAAGCCGGGCAGCCCATCGGGGGCGCCACGGTGACCATTGTGCACGAGCCATCGGGCACTCGTTCGGTTGCCACCACCCGTCCCAACGGTCAGTACGATCTGTCGGGCATGCGTGTGGGCGGGCCCTACACAGTGACAGCCTCCGCCAAGGATCTCCGAGCTGCCACGCAGAAGGAAATCTACCTCACGCTCAGCCAGTCCCAGGAGGTCAGCTTCACGCTTTCCGAGGAAGTCGTCGCGATGGAGGCCTTCCATGTCGCCGGAACCCGCGACACGACTTTCGACAGTAACAAGATGGGCGTGAGCAGCAGCCTCAGCGATCAGGACCTCTCCAATCTCTCGTCGGTGCGCCGCAACGTCCAGGATGCCGCGGTGCTCGATTCGCGGCTCGTGCTCATGTCGCTCGACCAAGGCGGTCAGCTGAGTGCCCAGGGGCAGAATTTCCGCTTCAATTCGTTCCTCGTCGACGGCGTGCAGGCGGTGGATCCCTTCGGCCTGAACAGCAACGGGTTTTCCTCGTTGCGCAGCCCCATCCCCTTTGAGGCGATCCAGACCCTCAACATCGATCTTTCGCCCTATGACGCCCGCTATGCCGGCTTCACCGGCGCGTTGCTGAACGCGGTCACGAAATCCGGCACCAACGAGCTTCATGGGAGCGCCTACTACGAGTACTCCGACCAGTCCCTGCGGCAAAAGAACCCCGTCACCAAGGTCGTGGAACCCTTCCGCGAGCGAACCTTTGGCTTTACCGTCGGCGGCCCGATCGTGAAGAACAAGCTCTTCTACTTTCTCGATTATGACGATTTCAAGCGCACCGCCGCCCCGCCGCAGACCAATTTCATACCCGACGCCACGCAACTGGCGGCGATCGTCGCGCGCGCGCAATCGTTCGGCTTTAACCCCGGCACGATGAACGCCGTCAATACCTCCGCTCAAAAGACACTCATCGGCAAACTCGACTGGAACATTTCCGACCAGCACCGGGCGTCGCTGACCTACCGCCGCAACTTCGGGCACGACACCTCTTTTGCGTCGCTGGGTACCGGCACCAGCCTCACCACTTCCCTGAGCGGCACCTGGTTCCAGCAGCCGCGCAACACCGAAAGCTACACCGCCCAGTTGTTCAGCAATTGGACGTCAGACCTCAGCTCGGAAGTCGCGCTGTCGTACACCAAGTACAATGGCACGCCGCAGGTAAACGGTGGCCTGTTCCCCCAGGTCACGATCAACGGCCTTTCCGGCATGGACCTGAGCAAGGGCGCATCCACGACCGCTGGCACGCTGGTTATCGGCACTGACTCGTCCCGGCAGTTGAATTTCATCCACACCAAGGAGAAGAATGGCCACGTCATCTTCAACTATTCGGTCGGCGAGCATACTATCAGCGCCGGACTCGAGGATATCTCGACCAAGTATGAGAACGTCTTCCTCCAGTCCACGGCCGGCTCGTACAGTTTTGGCACGAGCACGGTAAGCGGTAGCGGTCTCTCGGCTTGGCAGAACGGTTCGCCCATCACCTCCTACACCCTGCAGAAGCCCTATGCGGGGTACACTATCAACAATGCCATCGCGGGGTGGTCATATGACGCCTACGCGCTGTTTGTGGAGGACACCTGGCGCCCGAGCCAACAACTCACCCTGCTTTACGGCCTGCGCTACGATGATCCGCACATCGACGGTGCGCCGCCGGAAAGCAAAACCTTCGAAACGGCGGGTTTCAGTTACAATGGCCAGTCCATCGTTCGCAGCGACACCACGAATACCGGCAACGCGACGTTCGGTCCGCGCCTTGGCTTCACCTATGCGACCCCGAAGTCGTGGCTCCCGTCGATTCTGGGAGGCCGCAAGACCCAGATTCGTGGCGGCGTCGGGCTCTTCCAAGGCAAGAATCCCGCGGTTTGGCTTTCGAACGCCTACTCCAATGCCGGCGCCACTTACATCTATAATGCCGCCACATCGGACTTGAGTGGACTGACGTTTAACGCCAACCCGGCCACCCAGACCGTCCCCGGAACCGCCAATCCGACTGCCTACCTCAATGTCACGGACCCGAAATTCAAGCAGCCGTCCATGTGGAAGTCGAACATTGCGATCGACCATGAGTTGCCGTACCTCGGGATGACCTTCACGGCCGAGTACTACTACAACAAGGTGGCCGAGGCCCTGAACACCGTCGAACTGAACTATCGGCTGGCGACCACCGGTCCGGCCCTGATGCCCGATGGGCGCATCCATTATAACGCCGCCGTTGGGACGTCGACCTCGAGCAACACGAGCACCCAGGTCACCGCCCGCACCAATCCGGCCACCGGTTTCAACGACGTCTTCTATCTGACCAACACCAACAAGGGCGAAGCGTCGGGTTTGACTCTCGGCCTGACCCGGCCGATGCGGAAGAATTGGGGCTGGTCCGCCTACTGGACGCACGGGCGGGCCACGGAAGTCAGCCCGATCACCTCATCGACCGCCGGCTCCAATTACTCGAACCGGGCGAGCCGCAACCCCAACGAGGACGTTGCGTCGATCTCCAACACCAACATCAAGGACCGGTTCGTCGTAACGCTCACCCGGGAATTCAACTTCATCAAGGAATTCAAGACCACGCTGGCGTTCGTCTACCAGGCCCGCACCGGCCACCCGTACTCGTGGGTGTTCCGGGGAGATGCCAATGGCGACGGTTACGCCTTCAACGACCTGTTGTATGTGCCGACCGGGCCGAACGATCCCCGCGTTGCGTGGACGAGCACAACCGAGCGGGACGCATTCTTCAACTTCGTTGCTAACACCGACTTGAAGAATTACATGGGTTCCAACGCACCGCGGAATTCCACGACTTCACCATGGAACCAGACGCTCGATCTCAAGTTCACGCAGGAGATTCCGCTTTCCAAGAAGGTGCATTCCGAGATTTACTTCGATTTCCTGAATCTCCCGGCCCTGATCAATCAGAAACTCAACGTCCACTGGTTCCCCGCAAACTTCGGCTATTTGGAGGAGATCCCGTTCTCGTATCGTCGCGGAGTCGCCTCGGCTTCGTATAATGCGACGGCCAACGGCGGTCAGGGTCAATGGACCTACAACTTCAATTCGAGCACGCTTGACGCCGTCCCGATCACCGTCAACGACACGCCGGCTTCGCGCTGGCAGGTGCAGATGGGCGTGCGCATCCGGTTCTAAAACCCGGTTCCAACTGAGGCTCTTCACCCGAAGGCGGCTGCGGCAACGCGGCCGCCTTTTCTTTGATCGCGCCGCGCGTCATCGCTCCCGAAGCAGGTTGAGAATGGGACGGCTCAGTTCTAATGATGTTCAACCTGCGCCTGCAATCGCGCCAATTCGGCGCTGATTTCCCGATCGTCCGGCCGCAGCCGTGACAGAATCTGCAAGTGGTGGAGGGCTTCTGGCAGACGGTCCATCTCCACCAGCAGATTCGCCAGATTGCGGCGGGCGGGAATGAAATCCGGGTTGAGTCGGAGTGCCGCCTGATAGTGCTCCCGCGCCTCCGCCCAGCGGTGTAGTCCAACCCATACGTTGCCCAGGTTGTTGTGCGCCATGAGGTCGTCCGGGGCGAGGTGCAGGGTCTGCTCAAAATGATCGGCGGCCTCCGACAGCCGCCCGAGCTGAGCCAGCGCATTGCCCAGGTTGTAGTGGGCATCGACGTAGTCGGGCTGCAGCCGGATCGCGGTCTCCTGCTGCGTGACCGCTTCAGCCCATCGTCCGGCGTCCGCCAAGGCGATCCCCAGGTCGTTGTGCGCCGGCGCGAAATCCGGTTGGAGTCCCACCGCCTGCTGCAAATGGTCGATCGCCTCGACGCTCCGTCCCGCCTCGTTCAGCAGCAGCCCGAGATTGATGTGCGCCGCGGTATTGCGCGGCTGAAGCTGCAGGGCCCGCCGATAATGTTCGATCGCCTCGGGCGTTCGTTTCAGCCGGGCCAGCGCAATCGCGAGATTATAGTGGGCCTCGGCATAGGTCGGATCGAGTCGCACCGCGATCTGGTATTGCGCCAGCGATTCCTGGACGTGTCCGGAATCGAACAACGCCTGGCCGAGACTGTTATGGGCGCGCGGATTCTCCGGACATTTTTCGACGGTGTCGGACCAAAGCATGAGTGCGCTCTGGTAGGTCAGGTTTCGGGCCACGGTGAGGCCCGTGAGCGCGACGATGATCGTGAATCCCGCGATGGTCCCCCAGCGACCGGCGATCCGGCCTACCCCGACCATCACCAACATCAGCACTCCCGCCAGCGGCAGGTACATCCGGTGCTCGGCGATCGTCTGGGTGGCGATGGGCACGATGCTGGAACTCGGTGCTAGAATCGCAAAGAACCACGCGCCGACAAATCCGAGAACCGGTCGGCGACGGAGCGCGACCGCCACGGCTCCCAGCAACGCGCACAAGCACAATGCAGCCGGCGCGACTTCGGCGAAGCTCCGCGCCGTCATCTCGCCATAGTCGAACACCAACGGGTGCGGCCAGATGGCAAGCGTCACGTAAAGAACTACCGCCCGGCATTGCGTGAGGGCGTACGACCAAACGGACACCCCCGAGCCAAAGCCCGCCGTGCCGCCTCGGCCCTGCGCCGCCACCACGAGCCATCCAAGCACCAACCAGGAGCTGGCCAGCGCGAGATAGGTGCGCCACCGCTGGCGCCACGCTGCTCGAAAACTGCCGGAGAGAAACGTGCGATCATAAAGGAGGACAATCAGCGGCGCCGACGCGATCACTTCCTTGCTACCGGCCCCCAGGAGACAGGCCGAAACTGATACGACATACCATCGCCAGGGCCGGGCGGAGTCCACGCCGCGGATGAAGCCATAGATGGTGAGCAGATAGAACAGGCCGGCCAGGACCTCTGTCCGTTGAATCACATAAGTCACCGCCTCCGTCTGCAGGGGATGCACGATCCATGCTGCCGCCGCCATGAAGGCCAGCGGCACCGCCTGGTCCCCAAATCCTGCCCGCAACCCGGTTGACCGCAGGGTGCGGCCGAGGATGCCGAACAACATCAGTCCGGCCAGCGCATGGATGAGCAGATTGAATGCATGATAGCTCCAGACGTGGTTGCCGCTCACTGCGTGGTTGAGAGCCAGGGTCAGGCCTACAACCGGGCGGCCATTCACGGTCAAACCACCGGAACCGTGCCAGGGCAGAATCGCCGTGGAAAAACCTCGGATGGCGGGGTTGTCACGGATGGAAGGGATATCATCAAACAGGAAGGGGACCTGGAACGTATTGTAAAAAGCGATCGCGGCGAGCAGGAGCAACCCGGCGGCGAGCAGTGCGGGCCGAAGGCGTTGGGGAGCGAAATTCTGGTGAGGATGGTTCACGCGCTTCTGGCGAAGAGTCTCTCCGATTGGGCGGCCGTGATCAACCCCGGCGCCTAGCGCTGACGCAAGCGGGCCAGATTCTCCCAGGCGGCCGTCAACGCGGGATCGAGCCGCAAGGCGTTCTCTTCCTCCCTGATGGCTTCCGGTACCCGGCCCAATGTCGCCAGGGTTGAGGCCAGATTATGATGGGCGAGCGCCGAGGACGGCAGTTGCCTGACGGTCGCTTCAAAGTGCGCCAGGGCCTCGGCGGGTCTTCCCATGCGTACCAGGGCTTGTGCATAGTTGTGGTGCGCCGCCGCCGAGTCGGGTTGGAGCCGCAGCGCCTCCCGATAGGCCGTTTCTGCTTCGGGCAGCCGGTTCATTGCCAGCCACACGTTCGCCAGATTGTAGTGCAAGTCGGCGAGATCGGGCTTGAGCCGCAACGCCTCCTGGTACCTCGTTGCCGCGTCGGGCAGGCGGTTTGCCTGCACCAGCGCGTTGCCCCAATTCAGAAGGGCCTCGACGTTATTGGGCTGCAAACGCACCGCCGTGCCAAAATGAGCGAAAGCCTCCTCCGGCCGCCCCACGCGAGCCAGGGCCTCCCCCAGGTTGTTTTCCGCTGCCGCAAAGCCCGGGCGACTTCGCAGCGCCGCCGCGAGGTGGGTGATTGCAGCCGGCAACCGGTTGGCCTGCAGATAGGCGCAGCCGACGTTGAATTCAATGTCAGGGTCCCCAGTCATCAGGCGATCCGCCTCCTCGTACTGTGCAAGGGCCTCGGCGGTCCGCCCGGCCCGGCTCAGGGCCGCCCCAAGATTGTTATGCGCGAGGGCGAAGTCCGGTTGCATGTGCACCGCGTGCTCATAGAGTGGAATCGCCTTCAACCAGAGGCCGTCCCGCGCATAGGCGTTGCCGAGGCTGGTGTAGGCTCGTGGATTGGTCGGACACCAGGCGATGGTGTTTTCCCATAGCGAGTAGTCAGTCCGGTAATCCGCATTGCGGCGCACCGTCAACATCGCGAAGCTGAAGGCCACGAGGCCGACCAACAGTGTCCGGCTTCGGCCCGGCAGCGCGTGCAAAGCAACGACGGCGAGCGCGATGACCGCCGCCAATGGCAGATACATCCGATGTTCGGCCGCCGTTTGGGTCGACACAGACACCACACTCGAGCTAGGCGCCAGAATGGCGAAGAACCAGGCGCCGAGAAATCCGAGCGGTGGCTGCCGCCACAACGCGATCATCACGCTGGTGGCCAGCAACAAGAGCCCCAGGGCTTCGGGCCACACTTCTCCGACACGGTTCACCACCGCCGTGCCGTAGTCAAACACCAGCGGATGGGGCCAGACGGAGAGCTGCAGGTAGTGCACAACCGCCCGGCACTGCGTCAATGCGTAGGCCCACCAGCTGGCTTCGGTTCCGAAGCCGGCGGTTCCCCCACGATTGGCGGACGAAACCACCAGATAGCCCAGCAGCAGCCAGGTCGCGGCCAACGCAAGGTAAAACCGGCGGCGGCGCTGCCATGCCGTCCGAAACGATCCGGCGACAAAGGTGCGATCATAGAGCAGCACGATTACGGGAACGCTGGCCATCACCTCTTTCGTCGCCATGCCCAGCAGGCCTGCGGCCACTGCCAGCGCTGACCAAAAACTCGGCCGCGGAGATTCCAGGCCGCGCAGGGAAAGGTACACCGTCAACAGGTAGGATAGACCCATCAGCGATTCGGCCCGTTGGGATACATAGGTGACCGATTCTGTTTGCAATGGGTGCAGCATCCAGAGGACGGCAGTGGCCAGAGCCACGGGGAATGCTCCTGCACCGAAGCGGGCCCGCAGCGTCGGCTGCTGCAATGTCCGTCGGACGATCCCGAACAAGGTCAGGGCCGCCAGAAAATGGATCACCAGATTCAGCACGTGATAACTCCACGGATTGCGGTCGCTCAGCCAATAGTTGAGCGCAAACGATAGGTTCAGCATCGGCCGGCCGCTGACCGTCAGACCGACCTCGTGCGGGGGCCTCAGCACCGCACCGATCTCCTGGAGGTGCCGGATCGTCGGGTTTTCAACGATCGAGGGCAGGTCATCGAACACGAAAGGCCCGGACAGGCCGTTCCAGTATGCCGCAATCGCCGCAGTCGCGAGCACCGCGCCCGCAATCCAATTCGGCAGGTGACCGCGATCAACCGGAGAAGGGCAGGGTGCAGTGGCACCAAACGGCTGAATGCGGCGCGCTGACGTCATGTACAAGCCTACGCCATGCCGATTTGACCCGAGTTTCAAGCTCCTCCGCGCCGCCGCCGCGAATCAGTTCTGCATGCGGACGACCGCTTGATGACAACCGAGCCTCAGACCAGCAATGCTCCCGGCGAGTTTCCCGGGAATCGGTCCACGCTACCGGGGATACCAGCCGTAGCCGCCCCGCCCGATCAACGGCCCGCTAATCCGCGATTCCCCGTAGCCCACCAGCAGCTCCAGACCGTGCGCCGGATCCTGGTAGTCCAGCATCATGAATCCGCTTTTTTCCCGGTAGCCGCCCCGGCCGCCGCCAAAAGTGAACGAGATCACTCCGTGGATCTCGGGAGCCGGGCCGGAGGGTTCTGGTTGCAGGGCCGGACGGGCCGCCTTGGCCACCAAGGGCGAGAGGTTGCCGAATACCCGCTGCTGCACCAATCCGTCGAGTCGGGTCAGCTCGGCCTCGCTCAACGAATCCAGACCCGCGCTCGCGCGCTCCTCAGGGGAAAGCCGCTGCGAGAAACGGGCGGGGGCCAAATGAGCGGCATCTGGCGTCGCATTGATCTTCTCGTCACGACGGATCAAAGCATCCAGCACGGCCAGCTGGTCGACCGAGAGCCTCCCCAGACCCGCGTCGGTCTGCTCGGAGGCAGTCAAGGTCTTCGAAAAACGGCCATCCTGGCCCGGGCTGCAGGGCGCGATGGCCGTCAGCAAACAACCGAGGGCGAGGATTCTCCAGAAACTCATGACGAGGATGCCACAGTCTGTTCTGTTAAGACCCAAGGTCAATGTGGCTGGTTCCTTATAATTCCGGAGGGAGGAGGACCTCAAGTCTGGCGGCTTGCCGCCCGATAGAGCAAATGGGGTCGGAGCGGATGGCCGGCAGGAAGTGAGGGATGTTCGAAATCGTCAGCGGGGTCGCGCGTCATGCCGAGGCGCTCCATCACCCGGCGCGAGCGGAGATTGGCCACCGTGGTGAATGAAACGATTTCTGGCAGCCCCAGCTGGCTGAAGCCGAAGCCGAGGCAGGCGCCTGCCGCCTCGGTGGCATAGCCCCGGCCCCAATGTTCGGTGGCGAGCCGCCAGCCGACTTCCACGCAAGGTGTAAATGAAGCCGTGAAGCGGGGAATCGACAGGCCGGTGAACCCGATAAACTCCGCCCCGTTGATAACTTCAACTGCCCAGAGCCCGAAGCCATGGCGGTCGAAATGCTCTCTAATGCGTCCGATGGACGCATCGCTTTCCTCACGGCTGAGGATCTTGGGCATGAAAACCATGACCTGCGGATCGGCATTCAGCCGGGCGAAAGCAGGCAGATCCGAGTCCCGCCAGTCGCGCAACCGGAGCCGGGCAGTGGTCAAGATCGGAATGGCGGGATGGATGGGCATTGGGAGAAGGCCTGGCACGGCTCCGCTGCGCGAAACCCCAAGCCCGCGCGCATCGACCGATGTGTCGGTGTAGGAAGCCCGCTTGCGGGCGATCATCGGTCGCAAGCGACCTTCCTACGGCTTGTTGCCGATGCGCGCTATTTCGCGGCGGACAGCGTGCGGCGGTATTTGATCGCCTCGGTTCGCTTCGCCTTGAGCCATTTGATCAAAACGTCGACCTGTTCCGGCGGGATGGCCACACAGCAGTCCTCGCTCATGTCGACATGGGCGATGCAGACTGCGCCATCTTCTCCGACGTAGACCTCAATCGATTCCTCGAGGGTTCTCATATGCCTGTTGCGATGCTTGAATTATCGGCATTTCCGGGCCGCGACCCGGACAAAGACCGGTTGTGCCGAATTTGGATGGATTTTCGGGGGAGCAGGAGTGCGAACGACCATCAAAGAAACTGATCAAGCAGGGGTAATCTGCAAAATTTCAACCCGGTCAGGCTAGCGTCAATGACATTCGGATTACGAGTGAATTTGGAACGGGGCCTGGCTCAATTTCAATCCTACTACGCATAAGAAAGACGGGTTCTGGATGGGACGCCTGCGAACCGCCGGCGGCAGTGCGGGACCCCTCCTCCCTTCTTGGGTGCCCGGCAGGATGCCTATTCGGAATAACCCGGGGCCGGTGCGCCGGCGGATCGCGTATCGGGGTCCTCGCTTCCGGTGATCGCCGCCACCAGCCGGAAGAACGCGCGTTTGCGCACCGTATTCAGGCCCCAGTTCACCGGTGGCGATTGAAATCCATCCTCATAGTCATTCTTCCCCTGATCGTAGAGACCCCAGGAGGCGTATTCGCCGATCGCCGCGGTGAAATTGCATGTCGGTTGATCAAAACCGTAATGGTCGTCTTCGTTGAAGAGAACCGGTTTTGGCGCATACCCGGGAACGGCGCGGGTCTGCCGGACCATTTCGGCGATGCGACCGGGCTGGGTCACGCCATTGCCGTGGATGAGCAGGAAGTCGGAGGCCCGCACAACATTCTCCCCCGGAATGGTGTCACCGCCATAAGAAGTGCCTGCCAAGAAACGCCGACCCTCGCGGGACGTGCCCTTCACGCGAGCAATCAATTCGTCAACGCGATCGGGTCTGAGGATGGCGTGATCGTACCGCACGTTGCACTCGTTGTTGATCTCGATCAATACGTGGCGGTAGTTACGCGCGAACAGCCAGTGGATCGTCGCATCGGTTGCGCGGATGACCGCAGCTTCGTCCTGCAGGTATTCGTCCTGGCCGAAGTAGAAGATCCCCAGGATCACGACCATGCCCAGTTCGTCTGCCCGGTCGAGAATCCGCTCGAGCCGCTCCAGGTAATCGGCCCGCAGCGCGCCGTCGGGCGCGAAGGCGGAGTTGTGCCATGGCTGATCTTTCACGTAACCCTCGGGCGAACCGCCCTGCAGATTGATCGTGAAGGCCAGCAGCCCATGCCGCCGCCAGTCCGCCATCGCCGCCACAAACTCCCGCGTGTTGCGCCCGGCATCCCACCGGCCAGTGTCCGGGTACGCCCAGCGCTGCGCCGTCGCGGGATTAAGGTCGTCAAAAATGCCCTGCACGAGGCGCGCATTGAGAAGCAATCCCTGGATCCTGTGGCCCTGCCAGACGCGCCCGGGGTAGGTGGGTCGGCTATTGATGAGAAATTCGTCGCCAACGATGGAGACGGTGGACCTGCGTGCGGGCGAACTCGCCGCGGCGCTTTCAGCCGCCTGCGCCGGAAAGAGACTGCAAAGCACCAAACCGATGACTGACACCAGCGGTCCAAAGACTCCCAGCACGTGCAGCTTCATTTCCGTAAGCCGAGACGGTCACCGCTTCGACAACAGACCGAGATTGGCCATCCAATCCTGCACGCGCACGGTCCAAGCGCCGACCGGCAGCTGGCTGTCCCGCATGCCGAAACCGTGTCCGCCGTGGGCGTAGATGTGCAATTCGGCCAGGACGCCCGCTTCGTGGAATTTGAGATAGAGCCGGGGAAGCAGCACATTTGAGACGGAGTCGTCGTAGGCGCAGGTGAGGAAGGCCGGCGGATCGTCCTTCGGCACCTTCAGTGCGTCAACCAGCAGACCGCCCGGATAAACGAGGATCTGAAAATCAGGACGGGAGGACACCCGATCTACCGGATCGGATGCGTCCGGGCTGGCCGCGTCATTACGCGCGGCCGCCAGCGCCGCGACCTCGCCGCCTGCCGAGAATCCCATGATCCCAACACGCTTCGGGTCGATTCCCCATTCGGCTGCCTGGCTGCGCACCAGCCGGATCGCCCGCAGCGCGTCGCCGACCGAGAGGTCAACAGTGTACGGGAAACCCTCAGTCCGGGCCAGACGGTACTTGAGCACGAAGCCCGCGACGCCGGTCCGGGCGAGCCAGCGACCGACGTCGTATCCCTCGTGGTCGATCGCGAGGAAACGATGGGCACCGCCGGGGCAGATGATCACTGCCGCGCCCGTGGCGATTTCCTTCGGCGGAAGGTAAACCGTGACCGAGGGGTTGTGCACCCGGGAAAGCTGGCTGTAGTTACGCTCCGGCGTGGCTGCAACGTAGACCTCCTGCTCCGTGACGCCTGGCGGCGTGCCCGGCGCACCGTGCGGCCAAAGCGGCACGACCTCGGGGCCGGCGGCAGCCGAGGCGAAAAACGGGAAGAGGCAAAAAGCGAGGGAGAGACAGAATCGTTTCATGGCGATGGGAAACAGCCAATTAACGGAGGGGTGGGAGGATTGCAGCTTCTTTTCGTTGCCAAGAAAGGGAAGGCAGAGCTCCGGCTAGAAAAAAGATGGCTTCAGGCAGCGGATTCTCCTAGCGATGAAGGCCTCATTTTATGGACAAGGAACGCGTCAACCTGCCCCTCAACGAAATCCCCGCGTCTTGGTACAATGTCCTCGCCGACCTGCCCAAGCCGCTCCCACCCCCGCTGCACCCTGGGACCGGCCAGCCGCTCACGCCTGGAGATCTGGCGCCGATCTTTCCGATGGCGCTCATCGAGCAGGAGATGAGTGGGGAGCGCTGGATTCCCATTCCCCAGGAGGTTCGCGAACTCTACAAGATCTGGCGGCCCACGCCCCTCGTCCGCGCCGTGCGGCTTGAGAAGGCGCTGAAGACCTCCTGCCGGATCTACTTCAAGAACGAAAGCGTCAGCCCCGCGGGCAGCCACAAGCTCAACACCGCGCTCGCCCAGGCTTACTTCAACAAGAAAGAAGGCGTGCGCCGGCTAAGCACCGAAACGGGCGCGGGCCAATGGGGTTCCGCGATGGCGTTCGCCTGCCAGCTCTTCGGTCTGGGCTGCACTATCTACATGGTGAAATCCAGCTACCACCAAAAGCCCTACCGTCGGTCGCTCATGCATATCTGGGGTGCCGAAGTTTTCGCCTCCCCCTCCGAACGCACCAACGCCGGACGCGGGATCCTGGCCGCCGACCCGGATACACCCGGCAGCCTGGGCATTGCCATCTCCGAGGCCGTGGAGGACGCCGCCACACATGGTGACACTAAATACACGCTCGGTAGTGTGCTTAACCATGTCCTCCTCCACCAAAGCGTCATCGGTCTTGAGACGAAGCGGCAGCTCGAAATGATTGGCGAGACCCCCGACGTGCTCATCGGCTGCGTCGGCGGCGGCAGCAACTTCGGCGGATTCAGCATGCCGTTCCTCGCCGAGAAACTCGCCAACCCAAAACTGCGCCTGGTGGCGGTCGAACCGTCCGCCTGTCCGTCGCTGACCAAGGGCCTTTATGCCTACGATTTCGGCGATACCGCCAAGCTCACGCCGCTCGTCAAAATGTACACGCTCGGCCACACCTTTGTGCCCGAAGGCATCCACGCCGGCGGCCTGCGGTACCACGGCACGGCGCCGATTATCGCCCATCTCGCCAAACTCGGGATCATTGAGGCGAAGGCGTACACGCAGAATGCCGTGTTCGAGGGCGCACTGCAGTTCGCCCGCACCGAAGGCTTCATTCCCGCCCCGGAGACCGCGCATGCCATCCGCGCGGCGATCGACGAGGCGCGCAAGGACGACGGCAAATGCATCGTTTTCAATTACAGCGGCCACGGCCATTTCGACATGTCCGCCTACGATGCCCACCTCGCCGGCGACCTTGAGGATTACGAGCATCCGGAGGAGAAAATCGCGGAGGCCTTGCAGCACCTGCCCAAGGTGGGCTGAGCCTCACGCGGTATTGGCATCGTTTGTCATTGCGAGGAGCCGTAGGTGACGAAGCAATCCAACTGGATCGCGACGAGTGATCCTGCGTCGGCGCCCACACCCGGCTCCGCCGGACTCGCGATGACACGCAGATTGAACGAATGCCGATCACGAGGCGCCCTGGGCACCCTGGTGTGAACCACCGCCGGCCGCGCGCAGGGGCGCGAGGTCCGGGTCGCTCGCCGCCGCCTCACGGAAAGACGGGTCGAACGCGAGCGCCCGGTCGACCCGTCGGCGCGCCTCGACGAGATCGCCGCGCTGGCAGGCGTAGCAGCCGAGATTAAACTGAATCGCCGCCTCTTTCGGATGGGTCCGCTCCGCTTCGAGCAGGATGATTTCCGCGGCCTCCAGCGACCGGCTCCGCCGGGTGGCATACGCCCAGGTTATCCACCAGCCGCACTCCGCCGGCTGCCGCTCCACCAGGGTGTGCGCGATTTCCGCCAGCGGCGGCCACTTCGCCTGTTCCTGCAGCACGAGGGCCCGCAGGGCCAGCACATCCGTCTGCTGTGCCGCCTCCGCCGGCACCTGGTCAAGCTCACCTGAGGCCTCCTCAATCATGCCAAGGCCGAGATAGCCGCGAGCCTGCGAAAGCAGCCATTTAGTCTCAATCATGCCGGTTGGATTGAAAGCGACGGGGTGCCGGGCAGCCGACGGGGTTCAGGCCGTCGCTACACCGGCGGTAGCTGGCCGAAATGCGCTGCGTGGCTAGCGTAAGCGGCGGTATCGGCGAGCATCGCCTCGAGGGCTGCGGCCAGCGGTTCGGCGCGAACCAGGCCCGAGAACACCGCTTTGTCGCCGATCACGTCCGTTAGCACGAACGCAGGGCGCTGCGATATCTGGTGGGCATGGAACTCGGCAGTGGAGGCGTCGACGCGGGCCTTTACCTCCGGAGACTCGGCGCGGGCGCGGAGTTTCGCCGGATCGACTCCCGTGGCCGCAGCGCCGACGGCGACGGCCTCCGCCATGTCCCCGAGCTTGCGGCCGTCGCGTTCGGCCGCGGCGGTGAGCGCCAGGCGCAGCCGGTCGTCGGTGATGCCGAAATCCCGGCCGGCCTCGGCCACCAGGTTGGGTGCGAGGTAGACGCCCTTGCGCTCGGGCTCGAACCAACCCGAGTTGAGCATGGTGGGCGACCGCATGATCATGCCGCTCCGGCGATAGAACCAGTCGCACTGCGCACGCGAAACGGGATAGTCGCCGGGATTCATGAGCGCGATCTTCCAGTCGAACTGCACGCGGCCGACAAAGCGCGTCTTGAGCTCGGCCCAGGCTGGTTCCGCCCAATGGCACCAGGAGGAAAGGACTTCGAGATAGTAGGTGAGGGTCACATCGGCCATATCGGGAAGTTCAGCGAAGGTTGCCGTCGCGTCAACCGGCGAAGCGCCGACCGAAGAGCGAAGAACCAAAACGAAAGAGAGAAGTGATTTCCGGGAATGCTCTCGCCGAAGTTCATGAAGGAGTTTCCCAGCTGGATACACTGGCAGAAACCGATTCCAGTGGATTGCAGCTGGCGTGCACCGCGGTGGGCAAAGAGCCGATGGCGTACGAAAACCGACTAGGTGAATCGAAAGTCACTGACCCGAGTCCTGGCCCCATGCCAGGGTTCTTTGGTTTTTCGTGTTTCTTCTTCAATCGCGCTGCGCGGGTTGCGCAGCGCGGCGCGCCACCCACGCGTCGTACGCCTTGCGCGGCATGAAGCGGAGCGAAGCCGAATTAATGCAATAGCGCAGGTGGGTGGGAGCCGGCCCGTCATCAAATACGTGGCCGAGATGGGCTCCGTCGATCGAGCAGCTGATTTCCGTCCGGGTCATTCCCCAGCTCGTGTCCGTCTCTTCGGTGATGAACTTCGGTTCGATTGTTTTGGTGAAGCTCGGCCAGCCGGTGCCGCTTTCAAACTTGTCCCGGCTGTCAAACAGCGGGGTGTCGCTGCACACCGAGAAATAGACGCCGTCCTCGTGGTTGTCCCAATAGGCATTGCGAAACGCCGGTTCGGTGCCCTGCTGGCGGGCGACCCGGTACTGCTCGGGCGTCAGGAGCGCCCGCCACTCGGTGTCGGTATGCCGCACCCGGGCCTTGCTCATGTCGATGACCGCGTTGGACGGCAGGCCGCAGGCGGACTTTTCATCGGTGACCGTGCAGGCCGCCGCAGAGGAGGCATTTGAAGATTTCATGGGAGCGTCGCTGGCGCCGCGGCATGCGGAGATCCAGGTCGCGGCGGCGGCGAGGACGGCGAGGGCGGAACCGTGCGTGGTGCGGTGGCGCATGGCGGAAATAGAGTCAGACCTGGATGAATGGCAAATCTCGGGACCGCCCTGCTCCGGGCACGAAGGTGGGAAGACCGACGGGGCCCGGCTTTCCTCGCGGCACGAGGGCATTTCGCAGGAACGTTGCTGGCGATTGATTCAGCACCCTCTCTGCTGGCCAGCAGCGGGCTTCCTAGCCTGGGGAGAGATGCTTCTTATGGAGCACCAGGTGGTTGCCGTCGGGATCTTCGAAGCGCGCGAACCAACAGACCCCCGTGTCGATCGGCTCGAGAAGAAACTTCACCCCGTGTGTCTTCAGGTGGGCGACGGCCTCGTCGAACTGCTCCGTCTCGAGCGCCACGGCGCCGGCTTTCGCGCCGGGTTGGGCGCCCGCCATAACGCTGGAGAGCGTGAGAGTTGCCGTGCCGACTTCATACTCCACCCATTTGTCCTCCCACGACTGCCCGGCGGTCAGGCCGAGCACGCCTCCGTAAAAGGCTTTGGCCCGGGCCATGTCGCGAACCGGGTAGACGAAGAAAGGAATCCCGGAGAAGGTTGGTTGCATGAGGCAAGTTTGCCTGAGGATTTAATGCGCGTCAGTCTTGGATTTTGCCGGCGCTGTCATCAGGATTGCGCTTGTCACGACCTGCGACCCGCCCTCTTTTCCCCCCAGCAACCGACTCATGGCGAATCACGATTACACCGAAGCGAGCATCAAAACCCTCTCCTCGACGGAGCATATCCGGCTGCGTCCAGGCATGTACATCGGCCGGCTCGGCGGCGGCGGCCACGCCGAGGACGGCATCTACGTGCTCATGAAGGAGACCATCGACAACTCGGTTGACGAATTCACGATGGGTTGCGGAAAGAAGATCGAGGTCGAGCTCACCGAACGATCCGTGCGGGTGCGCGACTACGGCCGCGGCATCCCCCTGGGCAAGGTCCTCGAGTGCGTATCGGTCATCAACACCGGAGCCAAGTACGATTCCGAGGCGTTCAAGAAGGCGGTTGGGCTCAACGGCATCGGCCAGAAGGCGGTCAATGCGCTCTCGTCCGCCTACCGGGCGCAGGCCGTTCGCGAGGGCCAGTCCAAGGTGGTCGAGTTCGTGCGCGGCAAGCTGAAGAAGGACTGCAAGATCGCGAGGACCGGCGAGCGCAACGGCACCATCATCGAGTTCACCCCCGACGAGGAGCTGTTCGGGCCTGATTTCAAGTTCCACGGCGAGTTCATCGAGGACCTGCTTTGGAAGTACGCCTTTCTCAATCGCGGCCTCACACTTACGTTCAACGGCAAGCCGTTCCGGTCCGAGCACGGCCTCAAGGACCTCCTCGAGAAAAGCCTCAGCGGCGACATTCTGTATCCGATCATCCACCTCGAGGGGGAGGACATCGAGATCGCGTTCACGCATGGCTCGCACTACGGCGAGGAATACTACTCGTTTGTCAACGGGCAGCACACCACGATGGGCGGCACGCATCAGCAGGCGTTTCGCGAGGCGGTCGTCGAGGTGCTGCGCAACTTCTACAAAAAGGACTTTGATGCCGCCGACGTGCGCCAGTCGATCGTCGCGGCCATCTCCGTGCGCGTGATCGAGCCGGTTTTCGAGTCGCAGACCAAGACCAAGCTCGGGTCCGCTGACATGGGGCCGGGCCTCCCGCCGATCCGCCAGTTCATCGGCACCTTCGTGCAGCAGCATCTCGACGCCTGGCTGCACCGCAATCGCGAGGGCGCGGAGGCGCTCAAGCGCAAGCTCGAGGACAACGAGCGCGAGCGCAAGGAGCTCGCCGGCATNNCACAACCGCAAGCTGCGCGACTGCCGACTGCATCTCGGCGACCGGGACGAGCGGGCCGAGGAGAGCACGCTCTTCATCGTCGAAGGCGACTCCGCCTCCGGTTCACTCACCGCCTGCCGCGATGTGCAGACGCAGGCCGTCTTTGCGCTCAAGGGCAAGCCGCTCAACACCTANNNGACGTGGACGGCATGCACATCCGGCTCCTCTTGATCTCTTTCTTCCTCCAGTATTTTCCCGACCTGATCGCCCGCGGCCACCTTTTCATCCTGGAAACGCCGCTCTTCCGGGTGCGGAACAAGAAGGAGACGCTCTACTGCTACGCGGAAGGGGAGAAGCGGACCGCCGTGGAAAAGCTCGGCTCCGCTGCCGAAATCACCCGCTTTAAGGGCCTCGGCGAGGTTTCGCCCGGGGAGTTTCAGGACTTCATCGGCGCGGGCATCCGGCTCGAGCCGGTGTCGCTGACCCACCTGCACAACAGCGACGAGCTGCTCTCGTTCTTCATGGGCAAGAATACGCCCGAGCGCCAGGAGTTCATCATCGACCACCTCAAGGTCGAAAAGGACCTCGTCGAATCCTGAGCCGATGTTCACCACGAAGGCAGCGCGGGCACAACGACGGATCTGCAGGGGCCGCTCCGAGGCTTCCGGTCAGGCGTGGTGAAAGAACCCTTTTGCGAATGACCCGCCGTCAACCATCTTGCCACCGGGCTCCTGGCCGGTTCCCGGCCGGGGGCGTGGCATGGCTGCTGGCGGCTGCGGCGCTCGCGTTTCTGGCCGGCTGTGTGACGCCGATCTCACCCGCGCCGCGGGTGGCCCCGGAGGGACTATCGGCCGCCCAGCTCCGCCAGGCCACCCAGAATCTCCGGATCTTCGACACCGTCTGGGACACCGTGAACCGGAAGTATTACGACGCGAAGTTTCAGGGCGTGGATTGGAACGCGGCCGCAGTGACCTATGGGCCGGAAGCGGCGGCGGCGAAGGACGACACCGGGCTCTACGGCACGCTCAACGCGATGCTCGGTCTCCTCCACGATGGCCATACCGGCGCCTTCACTCCCGCCCAGGCGAAGGACTACCACACCCAGGAGCGCGCGATGACAGGCTTTCGTCTGTTGCGCGTCGGTGAACGCTGGGCGGTCGACGAGGTGCTTCCCGGAAGCCCAGCCGAGGGAGCGGGGGTGAAGCCGGGCTGGATCGTGCTGGCTCGGGACGGGCGGCCGCTGGGTGAGCGACTGCAGCTCCCGGTCCTGCGAGGCGGCGAAGTAGTGCGATGGGAGTTTCTCAACTCCCGTGATCAGCCGGTCGCGCTCGCGCTCACCGCCCGCCGGGTTTCCATCGCCCTCCGGGAGGGGCGCCAGCTCCCCGGCGGCGTCGTTTGCCTGCGGTTTGACGAATTTGACCTGTCGACCATGCACTGGCTGAGCCGACAGCTCAAACGGCACCAGGATGCTCCCGGGGTGGTCATCGACCTGCGACACAATCCCGGGGGCGCGCTGCTAGCGCTGGACTTCATGGTGGGTGAATTCTTCGACCGGGGTTTCACCTACGCGGTGTCGGTCGATCGCTCGGGCGGCCGGCATCAGCTCCGGGTCCTGATCCTGGGCTCCGCCCGTTATCACGGCCGGGTGGCGGTGCTGGTGGACCACGTGTCCGGTAGCGCGGCGGAGATCTTCGCGGCGGCGCTGCAGGAAAAACACCGGGCCACGATCATTGGACGCCAGACCGGCGGCGCGGTGCTGTCGGCCAAGTTCCGGTCGCTGCCGGCCGGGGGCCTGCTCGAGTTCAGCGATCGCGATTTGCTGACTGCGCAGGGCCGACGCCTGGAAGGCAACGGGGTGATCCCGGATACCACGCCGCCGCCGACGACGCTGGCCGACCTGCGGGCGGGCCGCGATCCCGACCTGGAGACCGCCGGGCGGATCCTCACCCAACCCTGATGCTTTCACCACATGCCAAGACGCAAGAAAGACAGCAAACAGATCGAACTGCCGCTCAATGGTGGCGCCGGAGAAGCGGAGAAGAATCCCAAGTCTCCAACCGAGGGATCCGGCGAGCCGGGTGCCGCGCGAACACCGGCGAGACAGAGACGAAAGGCCGGCGACCGCGGGCCAGCCTCCGGTCCCGGCGATGCGCCCAGCGGCGCCCCGGCGCCCGCTAAAATCCTGCCGGCGCCGGCCGCTTCGTCCGCCCCCGCCGTTGCCGGTCGCAAGTCGAAGACCGGCAATTCCGGAGAGGCGCCCTTGGCGCAGAGTTACCGCACGTGGTTTCTCGATTACGCCAGCTACGTCATCCNNGCGCCGTCCCGCACATCGACGACGGCTTGAAGCCCGTCCAGCGCCGCATCCTGCATACCCTGTGGGAAATGGACGATGGCCGGTTCCACAAGGTGGCCAACGTGGTCGGCGCCACCATGCGCTTCCATCCCCATGGCGACGCCTCGATCGAGGCGGCGCTCGTGGGCATGGCGCAGCGCGGCCTGCTGGTCGAACCGCAGGGCAATTTTGGCAACGTGCTCACCGGCGACGGGGCCGCGGCCGCCCGCTACATCGAAGCGCGCCTCACCGCGTTTGCCCGCGAGGTCGTCTTCAATCCCAAGACCACCACCTGGCAGCTCAGCTACGACGGCCGGGCGAAAGAGCCGGTGACCCTGCCGGTCAAATTCCCCCTCGTGCTCGCCGAGGGAGCCGAAGGCATCGCCGTCGGCCTCGCGACCCGGATTCTGCCGCACAATTTCAACGACCTCTGCCGCGCGGCCATCAACCATCTTCAGGGGAAGACCTTCCGGATTTTCCCCGATTTTCCCACCGGCGGCATCGCCGATTTTTCCGAATATAGCGACGGCGAGCGCGGCGGGAAGGTGAAGGTCCGCGCCCGCATCGAGCCGCGCAGTAAATACCTCCTCGCGATCACCGAGATCCCCTTCGGCACTACCACGGAATCATTGATCGACTCGATTCTCGCCGCGAACGCCAAGGGCCGGATCAAGATCAAGCACGTCGACGACAACACGGCCGACAAGGTCGAGATCCTCGTCCACCTTCCGCCGGGCAGCGAGTCCGAGCAGATCATCCAGCAGCTCTATGTGTTCACCGACTGCCAGGTGGCGATCTCCCCGGCCGCGTGCGTCATTGAGGACGACAAGCCGGCCTTTCTCAGTGTGCGCGAGATCCTCAAGCGGAGCGTCGAGAAGGCCCGGGCGCTCCTAAAGCAGGAGCTCGAGATCAGGCTCGGCGAGCTCGAACAGCAATGGCACTGGGACTCGCTCGAGCGCATTTTCATCGAGGAACGCATTTACCGGCGCATTGAAAAGTCGAAGACCTGGGAGAGCGTGCTGGCAGAGATCCGCGAGGGCTTGAAACCCTTCGGCCGACAGCTGCGCCGGCCCGTGACCGATGACGACATTGTCCGGCTCACGGAGATCCGGATCAAACGCATCTCGGCCTACAACCGTTTCCAGGCCGACGCGCAGATCCAAAGGATCGAAGAGGACATGAAGGGCGTGAAGCACGACCTCAGGAACCTTACGCCCTACGCGATCCGGTGGTTTGAATCGCTCCAGGAGAAATACGGCAAGGGCCGCAAACGCCGCACGGAATACGAGGAAATCGAGCAGATCAGCGCGGCCGAGGTTGTCTCAGCCAACCAGCGCCTCTATGTCAACCGCGAGGAGGGCTTCATCGGCCTCAACTGGCNNAACTGGCGCCAGCACGAGTTCGTGCAGGAGTGTTCCGTCCTCGACGACGTGGTGTGTATCATGGCCGACGGCTCCATGAAGGTCGCGCGCGTCGGCGAAAAGGTGTTTATGGGCCGCGACATCCTGCGGTGCGCCGTGCTGCCGAAGGACGGCGACAAATCCTTCTACACGATGGTCTATCAGGATCAGGCGACCGGGAAGGCGTTTGCCAAGAAGTTCCAGATTGGCGGCGTCACCCGCGACAAGCTCTACCTGCTCGTCAAGACCCCGGGCTCGAAGGTTGTCTATCTTGAGATCAATGCGAGCGAGCAAGCGGTGGCGAAAACGCTGCATGTGTCGCTTGACGGCCGCAGCCGCGCGCGGGTTCGCGAGTTCGACTTCGACCTGAGCCGGGTGCCCGTCAGCAACCGTTCCGCCAAGGGCCTGACTGTCACCCGCTGGCCGGTAAAGGAAGTGAAGCGCGTGGACCTAACGCTGACGCCCGGCTGACCCCTTGGGAAAGGGCCGGCCCGCAGCGATGAGCGCTTGGCGCGGCGTCAGCGCCTTTGTCGCACGCGATACAGGCGCTCCGTGAAGCCGCCCTCTCGCTCGAAGGCGGCCGCCTGGGCTGCCAATTGGCGGTCAAGAAGATAACAGCAAAGATTCAGCAGCGAGAGAGCAGCATTCCCCACCAGTTCGGCAGAAGACACGGACGGACACGGACATTCACTGACTGACACCGACCTTCCTGTTGTGCTCGCCGGTCCGTGACTGTCCTTGTCAGTCCGGGCCGGTCCGTGGCGCTCGTCCGCCACCCACGCGCGCACCTCCTCCAGCGTGGCGCAACGTCTCACTTTGAACCGCTTGAGTGCCGGATGCTCTGGCGGCCACTGTGCCAAGCCGCGCTGGCGGAGAAAATCTTCGTAGTCGAGCCGCAGTTCCTCCAAGCTGGCGCGGGCCACATTGGTCAGTTTCAGTTCAGTCTTCTTCGAAGTGCCGCTTGCTTGGCTACCCTCGGCGATGTTCAGTACGCCGGACCGTGCGGCCTGCACCATTTGGTCATGAGTGCGGCTGCGTTTGTCGATGAACCTATCGCAGAAGCGAACAGTGGTATTATAGACCAGTTGGGCGACCTGAAAGCTCTTCAAGTGCCGGTAGCCACCATGCAGCGGAATCAGCGGTTCTGGCCCAGTCATCACCCCGTGTCTTTCTATCCTTCGCTTTCCGTTGTCCAGCCTGCGGATTCATCTTTTTTATGCAGTTGTGCAATCCAGCCGTCGGTTCATCGCCGGGTCGAGGAGGATGAGTTGGTTGCGATGGCACGAGCGAGGCCCGCTGCGTCGTGGTGGTGCGAACGGCACGCCCAGGGTGCTAAAGGTTGCCGGGCGGAATCCGTTGCCTCCCGCCCCAGGCACCGATTAGCCTCATGCCCACCCCCAATGAAGCGTCCCCTTCTCTTTCTGGTTATGCTCTGCATCGCGATTCATTTCTCCCGCGCAGCCGTTCCCGCTCCCTCGATCAATCCCGACCTGCTAAACCGGGCCTGGCCAGCGTCGTGGATCGCTCATCCTACGGCGCCGGCGACCGACTACGGGGTCTTTCATTTCCGCAAGTCCTTCAATCTGGAGGCCCAGCCCGCTTCGTTCGTCATCCATATCTCGGCTGATAACCGCTACCGGCTCTTTGTGAATGGCACTCCAGTCTGCTTCGGGCCGGCCCGCGGCGACCTTTTTCACTGGCGCTTCGAAACGGTGGACCTTGCCCCCTATCTCAAGCCGGGGGGAAATGTGCTGGCCGCGGTCGTCTGGAACTTCGGTCTGCTGAAACCGTGGGCCCAGGTGAGTCTGCGCACGGGGTTGATCGTGCAGGGCAACACGCCGTCCGAGCAGGTGGTGAACACCAATCGAACATGGAAGGTGATTCGAGACGAGGCTTATTCCCCGGAGTCGGTGGCCCCCCGGGCAATCAACCAGTTCATGGTGGTCGGTCCGGGCGACCGGATCGATGGCAATGCCTATCCGTGGGGATGGCAGGGGGCGGAGATTGATGAGGCGCGCTGGCAGCAACCCCAGTTGATCGCCCAGGGATTTCCCCATGGCCTGGGGACCGACGTCGACTGGTGGCTGGTCCCGAGAACCATTCCACTCATGGAAGAGGTTCCCCAGCGGATCTCCGCGGTGAGAAGAACGCAGGGCATCGAGGTCGATCCCGCCTTTCTGCGCGGCGGCGCGCCGCTCAGGATCCCGGCGAACACCAGGGCCGTTGTGCTGTTCGACCAGTCCTTCGAAACCAACGCCTACCCCCAGCTTCAAGTCAGCGGCGGCAAGGGCAGTACGATCCGCCTGATCTACGGTGAGGCCCTCTTCGACCAGAAGGAGGAGAAAGGCAACCGCAACGAGATTACCGGCCGGGAGGTGATCGGCGCCAGCGATGTATTTGTTCCTGATGGAGGGGCCAACCGCCGGTTCACCACGCTTTGGTTCAGGACCTACCGTTACATTGAGATGACGATCGAGACCGGGGCCGAACCGCTGACGGTGCATGATTTCTACGGAAACTTCACCGGCTATCCGTTTAGGGAGCGAGGTTCGTTCGCCTGTGACGATTCCCGGCTTTCCGATATCTGGACGGTGGGCTGGCGAACCGCCCGCCTGTGCGCCTATGAGACTTATTTTGACTGCCCCTATTACGAGCAGATGCAGTACGTGGGGGACACCCGTATCCAGAGCCTGATATCCCTGTACGTGACGGGCGACGACCGGTTGATGCGCAACGCCATCGCGCTGTTCGACCAGTCGCGGATCCCCGAGGGGTTGACCCAGAGCCGCGTCCCGTCCTCCCGCCCCCAGGTCATCACCACCTTCTCGCTCTTCTGGATCGACATGGTGCACGATTACTGGATGCACCGGGACGATCCGGCCTTCATTGAGGCCCGGCTGATGGGCATCCAGGCGGTCCTTGACTGGTTCGAAAAACGCCTCGACGCGAAAACCGGGATGCTGGGCGGCCTGCCTTATTGGAGCTTCGTCGATTGGCCGGATGAATGGCCCTGGGACAATGACAAGCACCTTGGCGGTCAGCCCGATGGCGCGGCCGAGGGAGGCTCCTCCATCGTCACCCTCCAACTGGTCTGCTCACTGAACCACGCCGCGGAGCTGTTTGACGGGTTCGGGAAGAAGCCGCTCGCCGATCATTACCGCGAACTGGCCCGGAACCTGAGGACGGCGACCCGGCGGCATTGCTGGGACGAACCGAGGCGCTTGTTCGCCGATACCCCGGAGCGAAAGGCGTTCAGCCAGCATGCCAATGTGATGGCAGTCCTGTCGGGATGCGTGGAAGGAGAGGAGGCCAGGGCACTCGTAGAGCGGCTGAACACGGAGAAAGGGCTGACCCAATGCACGCAATATTTCCGGTTCTATCTGCTGCGGGCCATGAAGGCGGTGGGATTGGGCAACCAATATGTCTCAATGCTCCAACCGTGGCATGACATGCTGGCGAGAGGACTGACGACCTTCGCCGAACGCCCCGATCCGACCCGCAGCGACTGTCATGCGTGGAGCGCCTCGCCCAACTACGAATTCCTGGCCACCGTCTGCGGCATCGAACCGGCTGCGCCTGGATTCAAAACGGTCAAGATCGAACCGCATCTTGGCTACCTGAAGCACGTGCAGGGCACGGTGCCCCATCCCGCCGGGGATATTGAGGTGAGATTGAACCGCACGGAAAAAGGGATCGAAGGGGAAGTCACGCTGCCCGCGGGTCTCAACGGCCAGTTTGTCTGGCAGGGGCGGACGCTTCCGCTGCACCCCGGCCGGCAGGCGGTAACCATCGAGTCCAGACTGCCGCCACCATGAGAATAATGCCGGGCGGAGCGAGGAGTAGGCGCAACGAAGGAGGGCGGACATTGGCGTCGACTCAGTCGACGTCGGTGCGGAACGGCGAGGCGGGCAGGCCGGCGGCGTTGACGAGATTGCCCGACGGCACGTTGGCCCAGCCATAACGCACCGCGACCGGTTGCGGCACGTCGGTCGTCGAGACCACGACGGTGGCGCCTTCGATCACGGCGCCGGCGGAATGGAAGACCTTGTCTGCTCCGGCAATCGTGAAGCCGGCCAGCGCTCCGTCCCTTGCGACGAGCCCGCCGCCCAGGTGCGTGAAGTGCAGCACGGCGCGGGGCCCGGTGAACTGCACCGATTCGAAAACGGGTCCGGAGTACTCGACTTTCTCGCCGTAGGCCAGGGCGCGGGCGGCCAGGGCGAGGCGCGCGCCAACCGGCTGCTTGTGCGTCGGGTGGATGTCATTCGCATCGCCGCAGTCGATCGTGACCGCCATCGCGGTGTTGGGCGTATGCTCCAACGTCAACAACTGGGACTCGCGGATTTCCGGGGTCATGTCCTTGTGCGGTGCGATCTGCACAAACAAAAACGGGAAATCGCCTTCGCCCCAGGCGCGCCGCCAGTCCGCGATCATCGCCGGGAAGAGGGTGCGGTACTGCTTTTCGCGGCCGACGTTCGCTTCGCCCTGGTACCAGATAACGCCCCGCATCGCGTAGGGTAGCAATGGCGCGATCATGCCGTTGTAGAGCGAGCTGGGCGTGGCGGGGCTTTGGCTGAAATCGACTGGGGGAGGGGTGACACTCGCGAGCGACACCGAAACCTTCCGCGACCAGGGACCCGTCAGGGGAATCGCAGTGCTTTCGCCGCCCTTCGAGGAAACCAGTCGCATGCGGTCGCTGCCGCCCCACAGCCCGCCGCCACCACCGGTGTCGAGGACCCGCACCGCGATGACATTGCGGCCCGGCTGCAGCACTGCGGCAGGCACGCGATAAACCCGCGGGATCTGATAGCCGCTGGTCGCGCCAACCTGGACGCCGTTGACCCAGGTGGTATCGGCGTCGTCAACCTTGCCGAGGTGCAGCTCCGCATCCGCGCCCGACCACGATGCCGGCAGGTCGATGGTTCGGCGGAACCAGACCACGCCATCGAATCCTGGCAGCCCGGCGGTTTCCCAGAGACCGGGCAGGACCTGCTGCTCCCAACCGCCCTCGTCAAGTTCGGGGGCGCACCAGGCGGGTTTGCCCGCCGCTCCCGGATCGTTCGCCGTGAACCAGGTCTCAATCTGTTTCGGGTAATCGTAGGTGCCGGCCGCGCGCGCCGCCGCCGTCCGCTCGACTTGCGCCGCCGGTTCTGCGAAGTCGGGCATCTTCCGCAAGGCGTCAAGGCTGGTCCACGCCTCGGCGGCCGTGCCGCCCCATGAGCTGTGAATCAGGCCGATGGGCACCTTCCGAGCCTGGAAAAGACCGCGGCCGAAGAAATAGCCGACGGCGGTGAAATCGGCGACCGTTTCCGGCGAGCAGACGACCCAATTGCCGGTGACGCTCGACTCGGGCGACAAAGCCGCCTTCGGGGTGACACCAAAATGCCGGATCAGCGGGTAGTTCGCTGCGACGACCTCCTCCTGCCAGTTCGTGATTGGTTTCTGTCCCTCTTGCAGTCCGAGATGGCGCTCCATATTCGACTGCCCACTGCAGATCCAGACCTCGCCGACGAGAAGATTTGAAATGGTAACTGCGTTATTCGCCCCCGAAATCGTCATCGTGTAAGGGCCGCCCACCGGCAGCGGCTTCAGCCGCACGAGCCAGCGGCCGTTCTGCGCGGTCGTCGCGACCTCCTGGCCGGTGATCTTGACGGTCACACGCTCTCCGTCGGTCGCCGAGCCCCACACTGGAACCTCCCGACCCTGCTGGAGGACCGCGTTATCCGAGAAAAGGACATTGGGAGTGACCGCAGGCCGAGCCGCCGGAATCAGCGCGGCAGTCGTGAGAAGGACAGCGAAAAGAAGCGGGGATTTCATGGGTGGGAGAATTGGGTGTTTGTGCTTTCTCACGATCTAGCAGAATCGGCGCACGGCACGAGGATTTTGAACTGGGCTTGAGATCTGCCGAGGATGGCTGCGCGCCACAGAGACCCTGAAACACCGAGGGAGGCAATCCGAGCGATGCCCCGCGCCGTCGCGCCTTCCAGGCAGGCCGGTCATTTCTGCCGCCGGCGAACTGCCGCCGTCCACGGTCACCGCCCGCCGTAGCTGAGCGTGAGCGTGAGGGTGCGGCCGGGACCGGGGATGCGCGCGCCGGGAAGCAGGCTCCCGCTCGGCGGCACTGCCGCCGCGGGCGGTGAGAGATAATCGTAATGGAGCCGGTCGAAGACGTTCTCAGCCGCGAGCGATAACCGCAGGCCGCGCCAGGTCAGTCCGCACCGCACATCTGCAAGCGTGAAGGCGGAGGTGTCGGCGAAGACCGGCATGTCGTCCGGCGCGGGATTCTGCTGCGAAAGAGTGGAGCGCAGGCTGCACTCAACCCATGGCTTGAGGGCGGCACCCGACAAGGCGCGTCCGGCCGAGAGCGTAAACGCCGCCGGCGGGATTTCCGGCAGGCGACGGTGAGCATTGCGGTCGGTGCCGGTCACGCTGGCCGCGGTCAGCCGGCCCCACGTGTCAGTGAAGGGCTGCCAGAGCACTTCCAACTCACCACCCGTGAAAGTGGCCTCGGTCGCGCGGTAGCCATAAACGATGGCCCCCGGCGGCGGAGGTGGTGGCGGCGTGGTGACACCCACGCGCGTGCGGTGCAGATAATTGGGCAGAAAGCTGTCGAACAGGTCCAGGCTGACCGCCAGCGTCCGCTGCTGCCAGTGAAGGCCGCCGGCGAGTTCATACTTGTTCTCGGCGTCTGCCGCGGGATTCCCGATCTCATAGCCGCCGCCAAGCGCGTCGGAGAATGCCCGGTAGCGTTCGCTGGCTCCGGGAGGCTGGCGGCTGAAACCGGCGCCGAGCGTAGTGGTGAGGGCGGGCGACAGGCGCCCGGTGAGCAGCACGTTGGCTGCGCCGGCGATTTCACTTCGATTCGTCTGAGCGGCAGCCGGGCCATTGTAGGCGACATAGAGATCGCGAATCAGGCGGTTGAACGCCAGTCCGTCTGCCGCGCGGGCTTCGCTGTCCGCCGCATCGAGTCGGGCTCCGAGGCGGAGCTTCCAATCGGCCGTCAGAGCGCGGGTAATCTCCGCAAATCCGCCGACATCCGCCTGACGCAGGTCCGGCCAGAGGAGATCCACCGCGCCGGGGCGTTTTCGTTCGAGCTTGCGCTCCTCCTGCGTCGCATCGAAACCCGCTGTGATTTCGTCGCCCGCGGCCGTCTTGTGACGGACGGAGACTCCGCCCGCCGCGCTGAGGGTCCGGCCGTCCGCAGAGATGTTGGCGGGGGCGGGCCGGCCGGAGTTGTCGAGGTGCGGCCGGGTGACGCCCACGCCGAGCCGCGCATCGATCCAGGTCGTGTCGGATACCGCCCAATCGTATCCGCCGGTAAACGCCGTGGTATTGGTGTCGCGGGTGTCAAGCGGCAAGGCGGAATTCACCGCCAGCTCCTGGCGGGAGAACAGCGCGCCGAGTCGGAGCCGGTGCTGCGGATCCGGCTGCCAGTCGAATTGAAGCGTGGCGCCGGCGTTCCGGTCCCCCGCGGGAACCACCGTGCCGTCGCCCGCGGTGTAGTCGCCGAGCGAGTGAACCGCAGCGGCGGCGCGGACCGTCCATGACCCCTGGCCGACGATCTCCCGGGCCAGCGTGTCACCGCCCGCCCGGTCGAAGTTCCAGTCTGTGCCCACATAGGTCGGATTCGTCCGATCGGCATTCGTGCCTTCCGCCTGCGACAGCTCAATGTAGCCGGCGTTCGCCGGCGGTCCGAGCGTCACGGAATGGAGAGCCTTGGTGACCTCCACCCCGGCGGTCAACCCGCCCGTGATCAACGCGAGGGGCGACGCAGTGCGTGTCGGCGAGGCGTTGGGCAATGGCAGGCCGTCGAGCGTTGTCACCAACCGGTCGGAGCCGAGGCCGCGGAGCAGGGGCTCGGCGGCGGCGGCGCCCATGTGATGCATGGCCAAGCCGGGGAGTGTCTCCACCGTTGATGCCAGATTGGAGGGAACGTTCCAGCCGGAGGACGCCGAACCGGGGTCCAGCCACCCGGGCACGGATTCTCCCCGCACGGTGATCAGGTCGAGGCGGACGAGTTCGTCATCGGCAATCGGCGCCGATTGCGCCCGAATGACCGCGGGCCACATCACCGCGACGCACAATCCGGCAGCAAGCGCGCTGGGGAGCGTGCCGATGATGGCGGCGGTGGTTCTGCAAGGACTCATCGTGGTGCCGCTTGTAAGCCGGCCCGGGCCCCCGCAGTCAAGCCGGCTCTGCCGCCAGATTTGAAATCAGGCTTATTTGATGACTGCCAGGCCGGCGGCGCCCAGCACGGCGAGCACGGCACCGATCCAATAGCGCGGTGCCGGCCGGCTATGCTCAAGTGCGCGGGCGATGGGAACCGTTAGCAGGGGAGCCGTTGCGACGATCGGCAGAACGATTCCGGCCTGGGTGGTGCGCAGCGCCCACTGGTAGCAGGTTACGCCGAACACGGGTCCAAGGAGGGTATTGAGCACGACCCAGATCCACGGCGGCAAAGCCATGGCTGGGACGGCGGTGGCTTCGGAAGCCGCTTTGCGCCCTGCGGCCGGCCACAACCGCCACACGGCCACTGCCAACAAGCCAACTGCAAGGCCACCCAGTGCGCGCTGGTAGGCTGAGGTGGCTCCGTCCATGAGGAAGCCGTGGCTGCGCAGCACCATAAAAGCTTTGCGGCTGATGACCGCGCTGCCGCCCTGGGCGCAGGCAGATACGATGGCCAGCCCGATGCCGAGCACGAAGGGTGGCGGCATGGGCGGGGCCGGGAGACCCCGCCCTGCAATTCCGGGCTCTGACATTGTAGGGCGGGATCGCCCTCCTTCGCCAAGCCTACGGCGGGCAGGCCGGATCCCGCCGGGATCGACCGCGGCCAGACCGATGACGACCCCGGCCAAGGTCAGGGCCGCAAGACCGGCCTGCGCGGGCGAGAGCCGCGTGCCGAGCCAGAGCCATTCAGTGAGCGCGGCCGCCACCGCCGAGCCGCACTGCACGATGAGCATGCTCAGATTGGATCCGATCAGCGGCAGCGCGTGAAACATTGTGAGACCGCCAATCCCGAAACCGACGGCGCCGCTGACGAAGAACCAGCCAAATGCGCCGCCGCCAACCCCCTGGCCCACGGCGTGCGCCCAGGCGCCAAGCAGCCCGACGGCGAGCAGCAGGCGCAGGCAATTGGCCGTGGTGCTGCCAAAATGCAGCGCCGCGCGCCGCGCGCACACGGCGTTGCCGGCGAAGAACAGTGCGGTGAGAAATGCGCCGGTCACCGTTTGTACGACGGCCGGGCGGTATAGCGCGTGTGGAGCAGCTCGTGGGCCTTGTGGCTCATCGGCCGGCCAAGGAAGTCGTCATAGAGCCGCTTGACCTCGGGGTTCTCATGGGAGAACCGGAGCTGGCGGTCATGGTCGTGCTGGTAGAGGGCGGCGGCCCGCTTGGCGCGCACGCCGCCATTCACGCCATAGGGCTGGCCGCCGCCGCCGATNNCCGATGCAGCCGCCGGGACAGGCCATGACCTCGATGAAGTGGTAGGGCGGCTCGCCGCCGGTCTTGCGGGCTTCGCGCACCTTTTCCAGCACGCTTTCGACGTTGGCCAAGCCGTGGGCCACGGCGACCCGGATCGGAGTGCCGTTGATGACGATCTCGCCCTCCTTCACGCCGGCCAGCCCGCGCACCGGCTCGATCTCGACCTTTTCGAGGTTCTTGCCCGTGACCAGGAAGTACGCGGTGCGCAGCGCGGCCTCCATCACGCCGCCGGTGACGCCGAAGAGCGCGCCCGCGCCGGTGTAGTCGCCGAGAATGCTGTCGGCCTCGCCATCGGGGAGATTGAGGAAGTCGAGCCCCGATTGCTTGATCAAGCGGGCAAGCTCGCGGGTGGTGAGGACGAGGTCGACGTCGATGTATCCCGAGGCGTACATCTCGTTGCTGCGCTCCAGCTCGTATTTCTTCGCCGTGCACGGCATGATCGACACGACGTAGAGCTTGGCGGGGTCGAGGCCCTGCTGTTTGGCGTAGTACGTCTTCGCGAGCACGCCGAGCATTTGCTGCGGCGACTTGGCGGTGGAGAAATTGTCGATGAAGTCGTAGTGCATCTTCTCCATGAAGTCCGTCCACGACGGGCAGCAGGAGGTGATGAGCGGGAGCTGGCCGCGCTTGTGGACGAAGCGCTCCACGAACTCGCTGGCCTCCTCCATGATGGTGAGATCGGCGGAGAAGTTGGTGTCGAACACGGCCTTGAAGCCAAGGCGGCGCAGCGCGGTGTAGATCTTGCCGGTGAGGTTGATGCCCGGGGGCAGGCCGAACGCCTCGCCGATGGCCACGCGCACCGCCGGGGCGATCTGCACCACGCAATGTTTGGCGGCGTCGTGCAGTGCCGTCCAGACGGCGGGGGTCTCGTCATTTTCGACGATGGCGCCGGTGGGGCAGTGGGCGGCGCACTGGCCGCACTTCACGCAGGGAGACTCGGCAAGCGTGATGTCGCCGGCCGGGGCCATGCGGGTGTTGATGCCGCGGTCCAGGAACGAAAGCGCCCAGACATCCTGCAACTCCTGGCAGACCTGCACGCAGCGGCCGCACTTGATGCACTTGGTGAAATCCAAGATGATGGAGCCATTGGAATTGTCGGGCGGGATCGGGGTGACGATGCGCTTGATGCTCTCGGTGCGGATGCCGAAGTCGGCGGCGAGCGCCTGCAGTTCGCACGTGCCGTTGCGGCCGCAGGTGAGGCAGCTGTTGGGATGCGTCGAGAGGAGCAGTTCGAGCACCGTGCGGCGGATCTCGGTGAGCTCGCCGCTGTTGGTGGTGATATCCATGTCCTCGACAACCGGGGTGCAGCAGGCCCGCGGCATGCGCGACTGGCCGGCGACCTGGACGATGCACATCCCGCAGGCGGCGGTCGGCTCAATGTCGTCGTTCTGGCAGAGGGTGGGAATTTTCACCTGCACCTGCCGGGCGGCTTCGAGGATGGTCGTGCCGGCGGGCACGGTGATGGGCTGGCCGTTGATCTTGAGATTGACGGCGGGAAGGGGAGTGGCGGTGGCAACCATGGCGGAGGGGTCAGGCGTTGGCGGGTTCGGCGGCGACGGACTCGGCGGGGCGGTTCGCGGACATCTTCCGCGCGTAGCTCACCCCGCCTTCGAGGTAGGCCTTGAACTCGGGTTCAAAGTAGCGGAGGGCGGAAAGCACCGGGTTGGGCGCGGTCTGTCCGAGTCCGCACAGCGACGCCTTCTGCATGGCCTTCGAGATGGCGCGGATGCGCTCGAGGTCGCCCTTCTCGCCGCGGCCACGGGACACCCGGTTGAGAATCTGCAGCATCTGGTAGCCGCCGATGCGGCAGGGGGCGCATTTGCCGCAGGACTCGTCAACGCAGAAGCGGAGGTAGAACCGCGACACCTCGACCATCGAGTCGTCCTGGTCCATGACGATCATGCCGCCGGAACCCATGATCGAGCCGAGCTCCTGCAGGCTTTCGTAGCTGACTTTCGTATCGAGCAAATGCTCGGGAATCATGCCGCCGGAGGGACCGCCGGTCTGGACGGCCTTGATGGTCTTGCCGCCGAAGACGCCGCCGCACAGGTCAAAGACGATGTCGCGCAGGCTGACGCCGAGCGGCACCTCGACCAGCTGGGGATTGCGCACCTTGCCGGTGACCGCGAAGACCTTCGTGCCGCGGGATTTGTCCACGCCATGCTGGGCATACCAGTCTCCGCCCCGCACGAGGATCGCTGGCACCGCGGCCAGCGTCTCGACGTTATTGATGGCGGTGGGGTGGCCGAACAGGCCGCGCTCGGAGGGATAGGGTGGCCGCGGGCTGGGGCTGCCGCGCTTGCCCTCGATCGAGGCGATGAGCGCGGTCTCCTCGCCGCAGACGAACGCCCCGGCGCCGAGGCGGACCTTGGCGTCGAAAGAGAAGCCGGAACCAAGGATGTTCTCGCCCAGCAGGCCGGCGGCCCGCGCGTCGGCAATGGCTTTCTGTACCCGGCTTACGGCCAGCGGATACTCGGCGCGGATGTAGAAATAGCCGCGGGTGGCGCCGATGGCGTAGGCGGCGATGATCAGGCCTTCGAGCACGCTGTGTGGATCGCCCTCCAGCACGCTGCGGTCCATGTAAGCGCCCGGGTCGCCCTCGTCGCCGTTGCAGATGATGTATTTAGGCGTGCGCTGCACCGCACGCGTGATCTGCCACTTGAGCCACGTTGGAAAACCGGCGCCGCCCCGGCCACGCAAGCCACTGGTCTTCATTTCAGCAATCACATCTTCCGGCTTCATGCCGCGGAGCACGCGGATCAGGCCCTGGTAGACGCCGTAGCGCAGGCTGTCCTGGAAGTTTTCCGGATCGAACTTGCCGCAGTTGCGCATCACCACCCGCACCTGCTTGTCGGGCTTTTTGTAGAGCAGATCGTCGATGACCTTCTTGCCGTGCACGCTCGTCTTGACGATGCGGGCCACATCGGGGGCCAGCACGTTGGTGTAGGTGACGCGCGAGGGCAGGAACTGCACCGCGACGCCCTCGTCGTACACCCCCATGTCGGCGGCGCGCACCACCTGCACCTTGTCTTGCAGGTTGCAGCGCTTGAGCTCCTCGGCCAGGGAGAACTGGAAGAACTGGGACTTGTCGCCCTTTTCGTTGCTGGTGTCCTTGACGAGGATGTAGGTGGTCGGCCCGTCGAAGGTCAGGGCGCGGTTGCGCCAGGCAAGGATATGATCGTCGAGCAGCTTCTTCCCGGCTAGGTGACGCTCGAGAATGTCATGGGCGACCTCGTCGTCGACGCGGCCGTAGATCACGCGGGGCATGCCCTCGCGGGCGACTTCGACGAGCGGGTCGGCAAAGGAATAGCCGAGGCTGCCGACGCGGCGGACCTCGACCGGGAATCCCAGGGTGCCAACCCCCTTCTCAAAGATGGTGCAGACCGTGTCGGCCCCGGCCGCGATCCCGCCGGTGTCCATGCTCACCCGCACCCAGTTCAGGCCCGAGTCGGCCCAAGTCTTGGCGTAAGGCTCCAGATCGGCAAAGGTAAGCTTGTTCATAACGCGGCCTTGGGCTGGGTGGTTTGATTGACAATACGCGACACGTCGGAGGCGTTCAGCCGGCCGTAAGTCTTGCCGTCGACGACCATCGCGGGACTCATGCCGCAGCAGCCGATGCAGCGGACGACGTCGAGGTGCCATTCGCGGTCGGCGGTGGTGGCGCCCTCCTCGACTTTGAGCAGGGTCTTGGCCTCCGCGAGCATCGCGGGCGCGCCCTTCAGGTAGCAGGCGGTGCCCATGCAGAGGGCCATGTTGTGCCGCCCCGGGGGCTTGAGCTTGAAGTAGTTGTAAAAGGTGAGGACCTCGTAAATGCGGGCGAGCTTCACCCCGAGCGCATAGGAGACCTCCATCGCGATTTCCCGCGGCACGTAGCCGTGTTGGTTCTCGATCTCGTGCAGGATCAGGATCAGGGACCCCTCCTCGTCTTTCCACTTCTCGACTAGCGTGTCGACCTCCTTGCGCACGTTGCTCTCGACCTTGGTCTGGAGCTTCTTCAGGCGGTCGAGTTTGACCTCGATCACGCGCGAGATCTCCTCGGCGATATTGCGGGGGATGAAGCCGTGCTTGTGTTCGATCTGCTCCAGCGATTCGAGCAGGGAGGCTTCTTCGTCCTTCCAAGCAGTCAGTTGGGCGGTGGATAGTTCCGAATGAACGGTCTCGGGGGGCATTTTGAGAGGGTTTTCCTGAGGGAAGTGACAAGCCTAGAGGTACCGGCGATCGCCTATCAAGCTGCCTAACTCCGCGCCTGCCAATAATCAGTTGGGCGAATGACCGCCATCACCAATGCCTCGATCGCGTAACTCGGTCTGCCGGATGTCGATGGCGGGTGACGATTTAGTCGTTTCCAGGCCAATTGTAGAAGCGAGCTTGCTCGCAACCCGTCCGCTGTCGCTTTGGCGAGAAAGGATGGCGATCGAGGAATCGCCTGCAAGCAGGCTCCTACATCCGCATTTCGAACGCGGAATTGTCGTGGGAACTTCTGTTTCACTGAATCGACGAGCGGCGACCACCGGCGTAACCCGACTGCGGGGCAACCGACCTCCGGAGTTGAATAATCGAATCCTTTCCTGCACGGTGGCGGCGTTCGACCGGCCGCCGCCATGAAACAATTACCCGCTGTTTTCCTGCCTTGGCTTGCTGCATTGGTGGCATTGCCGGCGCTGCTTCCTGCCGCCCGGGCGAAGGATTTTTCGCCCGCCATCGTGTATGATTTTGGGGGAAAATTCGACCGCTCCTTCAACCAGTCGGCCAGCGTCGGGGCGGAGCGTTTCAAGCAGGATACCGGGATCGCTTTCCGCGAGTTCGAGATCACCAACGCCGCGCAGCGCGAGCAGGTGATGACCCAGCTGGCGCGGCGGGGCGCCACGGTCATCGTGGCGGTCGGCTTTACCCAGGCGTCCGCAGTCGAGGACGTGGCCCGCCGCTTCCCCGACGTCGCGTTCACGATCATCGATGGCTCCGTGGATCTGCCCAATGTGCAGTCGGTCAATTTTCGCGAACAGGAGTCGTCCTTCCTGTGCGGCATGCTGGCAGCGCTGGCTTCGAAGACCGGCAAGGTCGGATTTGTCGGTGGCATGGACATCCCGCTGATCCGCAAGTTCGCCCTGGGCTACCGGGCCGGGGCGCGGTATGTGCGGCCGGACATCGAGATCTTCGAAAACATGACCGGGACGACGCCGGCCGCGTGGGGCGATCCCACCAAGGGCGCCGAGCTCGCGCGCAGCCAGTTCGGGCGGGGTGCCGATGTGATTTTCCACGCGGCCGGCGCCACCGGCCTCGGCGTGATGCAAGCCGCCGCGGACGAGGGCAAATTCAGCATCGGCTGCGATAGCAACCAGAACTATCTTCACTCGGGCAGCGTGCTCACGTCGGCGGTGAAACGAGTGGACGTGGCGGTCTACAAGGCGTTCCTCGACGCGAAAAACGGCGCGTGGCACGCCGGACCGCGGTTCCTCGGCCTCGCGGAAGACGGCGTAGATTGGGCGCTCGACGAATACAACAGGAAGCTCGTGACGCCCGGGATGGAACAGCGCGTCAACCAGGCGAGGGCCGACATTATCAGCGGCAAGCTACCGGTGCCCGAATACAAGACGCCGTGAACGTGGTGCCTGTGCAGCCTCCCGGGGAGCCGGCCGGCCCGGCCAGGAATGAACCTCCCGCCTTGGAACTGCGAGGTGTCGACAAGCATTTCGGCGCGGTGCACGCCAACCGGTCGGTCTCGCTCACGATAGCCGCCGGCACCGTGCACGGTCTGGTCGGCGAAAATGGCGCCGGCAAGTCCACGTTGATGAACATCGTCTACGGCTACCACCGGGCCGACGCCGGCGAGATCCGCGTCCACGGACGCCGTGCGGACTTCCGCCGGCCGCACGACGCGATCGCGGCCGGCATCGGCATGGTGCACCAGCACTTCATGCTCGTGGAGAACTTCACGGTGCTGGAGAACGTGGTGCTCGGCGCCGAGGGGGGCCGCTGGCTGGCGCAGGGGCTTGCCCGCGCGCGAGCCGAACTCGAGCGCATCGCACGCAACCACGGTCTCGCGGTGCCGCTAGATGCCGTGGTGGAACAACTGCCGGTCGGTATGCAGCAGCGGGTCGAGATCCTCAAGGCGCTCTACCGCGGCGCGGAGATCCTCATCCTTGACGAGCCGACGGCCGTGCTCACGCCGCAGGAGACCAGCCAGCTGTTCACGCTGCTCGGGCGGCTGCGGGAGCAGGGGAAGACCGTCATCATCGTCACCCACAAGCTCCGCGAGATCATGGCCGTCACCGACCGCGTCACGGTCATGCGCCAAGGTGCGGTCGTGCACGAAACCGACACCAGCGCCACCTCCGAGCGGGCGCTGGCTGAGCAAATGGTCGGCCGGTCGGTCTTGCTGCAGGTCGAAAAAACCCCGGCTCGGCCCGGCGGTGTGCTGCTGGCGGTGAAGGACCTCGAGGTGCGCGACCGCTTCGGGGTGCCGCGCGTCCGGCGCGCGAGCTTCGAGTTGCGCGCTGGTGAGATCCTCGGGATCGCTGGCGTGGCCGGCAACGGCCAGACCGAGCTTCTGGAAGCGTTGGCCGGCATCCTCACGCCCACCCGTGGCGAAATTGTCCTCCAGGGCCGGAACCTGGTGCGCGGCCGCGTCGGACCGCGCGAGCGGCGCCGGCTCGGCCTCGCGCACGTGCCGGAGGACCGGCTGCGCATGGGCATCATCGGCGACTTCACGGCGCAGGACAACGCGATCCTCGGCCAGCAGGACCGGCCGGCGTTCAGCCGCGGAGGATTCCTGCGCCGCGCCGCCATCGCCGCCGCCTGCGAGCACAAGCTGCGCAATTACGACGTGCGGCCGCCGGAGCCCGGGCGGCTTCTCTCGGCCTTTTCCGGCGGCAATCAGCAGAAGCTGGTGCTGGCGCGCGAAATCGACGGCGATCCACAGGTGCTCTTGATCGGCCAGCCCACGCGCGGGGTGGACATCGGCGCGGTCGAATTCATTCACCGGCAGCTCGTGGCGCTGCGCGACGCGGGCAAGGGCCTACTGCTAGTGTCGGTCGAACTCGACGAGATCCTCGGCCTTTCTGACCGTATTCTCGTGATGTTTGGCGGCGAGATCGTCGCAGAGCTTTCTCGCGCCGAGGCCACCGAGCAGAAGCTCGGCTTGCTGATGGCCGGAGTGAAGGAGGGCGCGGCATGAGCGCCCCGGGCCGGCTGCCGCGCTGGGCCGACGTCGGGTTATTGCCGATTGTCAGCTTGGTCGCCGCATTTGCCGTTTCGGCCGCGATCATTGCCGCCGCGGGCGAGAATCCCTGGACGGCTCTCCGGTTGCTGGCGGCGGGTGCGTTCGGGTCGCAGGAGGCCGTCGGCTACACGCTCTATTACGCGACCAATTTCATCTTCACCGGTCTCGCAGTGGCGGTGGCGCTGCACGCGGGGCTGTTCAACATCGGCTGCGAGGGCCAGGCCTACCTCGGCGGCCTGGGCGTCGGCCTAGTTGGCCTGGCGCTGGACCGGCACTGGCCGTTCTGGGCGATCCTGCCGACGGCGGTGGGCGCCGCCGCCGTCTTCGGCGCGGCGTGGGCGTTCATCCCGGCGTGGCTGCAGGCGCGGCGCGGCAGCCATATCGTGATCACCACGATCATGTTCAATTTCATCGCCTCGGCGCTGATGACTTACCTGCTGGTCAACGTGCTCATCAAGCCCGGCCAGCAGTCGCCGGAGTCACGCGAGCTCGCCGCCGCCGCCTGCCTGCCGGGCATGCGCGCATTGCTGGCCCCCCTCGGGATCCACCTCAGTCCGTCGCCGCTCAACCTGGCGTTTCTGCTCGCGCTCGCAGCCTCGGCCCTCGTTTGGGTGTACCTCTGGCGCACCCGCTGGGGTTACGCGTTGCGCACCGCTGGGAAGAATCCGGTCGCGGCGGTGTACGCCGGCATCTCGCCCTCGCGCGTGACGATTACGGCCATGCTGATCTCTGGCGCGCTGGCCGGCGGGCTCGGGCTGAACGAGGTCATGGGCGTGCAGCATCGCCTGCTGCTGGACTTTCCCGGCGGCGCCGGCTTTGTCGGCATCGCGGTCGCCCTGATGGGTCGCAACCACCCGGTCGGCATTATCCTCGCCGCCGTGCTCTTTGGCGGGCTCTACCAGGGCGGCTCGGAGCTGTCGTTCGACCTGCCGCACCTCAACCGTGACATGATCGTGGTCATCCAGGGACTCGTGATTCTCGCCTGCGGTGCCCTGGAGAACCTCTTTCGCGCGCCGCTCACGGCGGTGCTGGCCCGGCGGCCGCAAAACGAGGCGGAATAGACCATGGAAACTTATACGCTCATCGTCCTGCTGCTGGCGGCCACCATCCGCGTGGCCACGCCGCTGCTGCTGGCGGCGCTGGGCGGAATGTTCTCCGAGCGAGCGGGGGTGATCGACCTCGGCCTCGAGGGCAAAATGCTCGGCGCGGCGTTCGCATCCGCCGCCGTGGCGGCGGTCACCGGCTCGGCATGGGCCGGGCTGGGTGCGGGCATTCTCGTGTCCGTAGCGCTGGCGCTGCTGATCGGCTTCGCGGGCATCACCCACCGCGGCAACCAGGTGGTGGCCGCCATGGCGGTGAACATCATGGTGGCCGGACTCGGTCCATCACTGGCCCTGGCGTGGTTCGGTCTCGGTGGGCAGACTCCGCAGCTCAACGCGCCGAGCCAGCGATTTTTGGAGATCACCTGGCCGTGGGCCGAGCAGGCGCGGGCAACGCCGGCGCCCGGCCTGCTCTATGCAGAGCTGCTGAGCGGCCACAGCCTGCTCGTCTACTTCGCGGCGGCGCTCGTGCCGGCCGCGGCCTGGGTGTTGCATGGTACGCGCTTCGGCCTGCGGCTGCGAGCCGTGGGGGAAAACCCGGCAGCGGTGGACACGGCCGGCCTGTCGGTCAACGGCCTGCGCTACCAGGCGGTGCTGATCTCCGGTGTGCTCTGCGGCGTGGCTGGCACCTACCTTTCGACCGCCGCCAGCGCGGGCTTTGTGCGCGACATGACCGCGGGCAAGGGCTACCTCGCGCTGGCCGCACTGATTTTCGGAAAATGGCGACCGTATCCCACGCTCGGCGCCTGCCTGCTGTTCGCGTTTACCGACGCGCTGGCCGCGCGGCTCCAGGGTGTGGCCCTGCCGGTTGTCGGCGTCATCCCGGTGCAGTTCATTCTGGCGCTGCCCTACGTGCTCACCGTACTCTTGCTGGCCGGGTTTGTCGGCAAGGCCGTCGCACCCAAGGCCATCGGGGTGCCGTATGCCAAGGAAGACTGAACCCGGCGCCTCATGACGATCCAGGAACGACTCGAAGCCCATCTCGGCAAAACCCCTGACACTGCCCAGGCGAGCTGGGTCGCCGCCACCGCCACGGTCGTCGGCGACGTGACGCTCGGCCCAAAGTCGAGCGTCTTCTATGGCGCTGTGTTGCGCGGCGACATTGCGCGCATCGTCGTGGGGGAGGGCACCAACCTTCAGGACAATGCCATCGTGCACCTCGCGGACGACGGCGACGCCGTCATCGGCGCCTGGTGCACGATCGGCCACGCCGCCATCGTGCACGCCTGCACGATCGAGGACGAATGCCTCATCGGCATGGGGGCGACCATTCTTGACCGCGCCCGCATCGGCGCGCGGAGCATCGTCGGCGCGGGCGCGCTCGTAACCCAGGATTTCACCTGTCCGCCCGGTTCGCTGGTGCTGGGCGCGCCGGCGAAGATTGCCCGCGAGCTCAGCGAGAAGGAGCAAGCCGGGCTTCGCCACTGGGCCGAGAAATACGTCGAGGTCTCGCGGGCCCACGCCGCGCGGGAAAAATCTGGCCGATCGGTGTAAGGATTGGTGCCCGGCGGCGACTAATCAGCTGTAATGAGTCAGTCCGTCGCCAACGAATCACTGTTCCAATCCTGGCTGGAGGACCATCGCGGCATCTTCATAAAGGTGGCGCGGTCGTTCACCCAGGACGCGACCGATGTCGCGGAACTGGAGCAGGAAATGATGTTCCAGTTGTGGGTTTCCCTGCCGCGTTTCGCTGGTCAGGCGAAACCATCAACGTGGATTTACCGGGTATGTCTCAACACCGCGCTGACCTGGCGCCGGGCCACTCAGCGCCGGGAACGTCACCTCGAACCGGAGGCAGACATTTCGCGGCTGACGGCTGACGCGGCGACTCCCGCCGATGTTGCCGGACACCAGGATATGCTGGAACAGCTTTACGCGGCGCTGCAGGCCATGCAGCCGTCCGAACGGGCGCTCGTGCTGCTCATGCTTGACGATCTGGCCTACCGCGAAATCGCCGAGGTGACCGGACTCACCGAAAACCACGTGGGCGTGGCCCTGACGCGCGCCCGCAAACGCCTCGCTGTGTTGTTGAAAGGAGTAACCGATGAACTGGAGTGATTACGAAGCGGTCTGGAAACGCCAGGAATTGCCGGTCGGCGCGGGCGCCGATCTGGCGGCCCTGAAGGAGACTTTTGAGAAGAAACGCCGGAAGCTCGCCGCCACCCTCTTTGCGCGCGACCTCCTCGAAGCGTCGGCCGGCGTAGTCGTCGCGGGGGTTTTCGCCTACTCCTGGTGGCACATGGGAAAGGAGGCCTGGCCGATGGCATTTGCCATCGCGCTGATTCTCGGAATCTCCGGATTCTTCATCCGCGAACGATTCCGAACTCACCGGCTCCGACTGGGCCCGGATGCGCCGCTGGTCGCCAAGGTCGAAGCCGACGTCGCTGAGCTTCACCGTCAGCGCTACCTTCTTCTCAATATCTGGTCATGGTATTTGCTGCCATGCGGCGGCGCGATCGTCATCGCGGGCGCCACGGTGATGCGGGTCCTGATCATCAAAGCTCCGCCTGGGTTCTTCTCGGCGTTACGGGGGAATCCGGCCGCCTTGGCCTGGGTCATCTTCTATGTCGCCGTCGTCCTGCCGCTCTGTTTTTGGGGCGCCTGGAAAATCAACCGCCGGGCGGTTCTGAAACAAATTGAACCCCGCCTGCGCGAACTCGAAGACCTGCATCAGGCTCTCCTTTCTCAATCATGAATACGAACTCCTTGGTAACCTCCCGGGTAATCCGGCGGAACGCGGCTGGCGTTGCGTTCTCTCTCTTGCTCATTTCCCTTTGCCCCGCGGCCACTCCTGACGTGCAGACTCTCATCGATACCTGGAACAAGGACAAACCCGGCGGCGTGGCGGTCGCTTGGGTGGATGAGCAGGGGGTGCAGTTCTTTCAGACTGGCCGCTTCGCCAAGGGCGACGACCGGCCGGTCACGCCCGACACCCAATTCGAGATCGGCTCCGTCACCAAAGTCTTCACGGCGCTGCTGCTCGCGGAGAGCGAGCGCGCCGGCAAGGTGAACCGCGACGATCCGGTCACGAAATATCTTCAGGTCCCGACGAACCCGGAGGGATTGGCGCGGCTGGAGAAGATCACGCTTTTGATGCTGGCCACCCACACCTCGGGCCTGCCGCGCCTGCTGCCCGGTTTCCTCCCCGCGGATATGCGCGATCCATATGCGGACTTCACGCAGGAGAAACTGCTTGCGGCGCTGGCCACGAGCGCCGGAAGCGTGAAGCCGCCGGCGGACTATGCCTACTCGAATTATGGCGCGGCTGTGCTCGGCCAAGTGCTCGCGGCGGCGTGGGGTCAGTCCTACGCCGAAGCTTTGCGCCAGCACGTGCTCGACCCGCTCGGATTATCACAGACCACGCTCGGACTGCGGGGCGCGGCGGCGCTGGCCGACCTGGCGCCGGGGCACGATGATAAAGGCACCTCGGTTCCAAACTGGACGTGGGACGCGGTCGCCCCGGCCGGCGGAATCCGCTCGTCGGCGCGGCAAATGGCCCTGTTCCTGCAGGCGTGCCTGGGCCTGCGGGAGACACCGCTCGCGGCTTCGTTTGCCGCCACCGCACAACCCATGAGGCCGCTGGTAGGGCTCGTTGGCTCCATTGGCCTCGCCTGGCACCTGACGGCCGACGATCCGCCTGTTATCTGGCACAACGGCGGCACGGGCGGCTGTCGGAGCTTCGTCGGCTTCGATCCGCGCGGAAAACGTGGCGTCGTCGTCCTCGTCAACATCGCCCAGAGCCCGGACGGGCTGGCGATGGGATTGCTGCGGGGCAATAAGAACACGCCCGCGCCCGCTGCGACCGGCGCAGCCTCGCCGGCCAATCTCGAAGATTATGTTGGCCGCTACCCGCTGGCGCCGACCTTTGTCATGTCAGTGACAACGGACCAAGGGAGATTGTTTCTCCAAGCCACCGGACAATCGCAGCTCCTGTTGGTCCCGGCGGGCATTGACCGCTTCAAAGTGAAGGACGTCGAGGCCGAGGTTTCCTTCGAACGCGATGCTGCCGGCAAGGTGGTTGCGCTGGTCTTGCACCAGAACGGGATGGACCAGCGGGCGAAGCGCGGCGAAGTGGCGCTTCTCGTCGAGATTACGCTGCCAGTTGAACAGCTGCAGGGCTACGTCGGAGATTATGCCCTTACGCCCGCAGTTTTGTTGAACGTGACAGTGCAGGACGGCGGACTGGCGGTGCAGGTAACCGGCCAATCGCGCCTGCCGGTCTTTGCCTCGGCGAAGGACAAGTTCTTCTACAAGGCTGTGGATGCGCAGATCGCCTTCCAGCGCGATGCGTCGGGCCTGGTCACGGGGCTCGTGCTGCACCAGGGCGGGCGCGATTTCGTGGCGGAGAAGAAGTGATTACTCCGCCAGCTTGACCTGGACGGACGCGCGCTCGAAGTCCGCGGCCGCCAGCAGCGCCTGCGGCTGCATCCGGCCGAGGACCGCGAGCCAGCGGTCGGGGACAATTTCCAGCCGGGTATTGAAGAAGGTGGCGATGTCGTTGAAATAAGCCCGGGCCAGCGCGACGCGCTGCTCGGTCTCGATGAGTTGCTGCTGCAGGGCCAGGAAAGCGGAGTCGCTCTTGAGGTTCGGATAGGCCTCGACGACAGCGCGCAGCGACGGAACGCAGCCGGAGAAATCCGGACCGCTCACGCCGGGCGGCGTGGCGGCGAGCTGGTTGCGCATGGCGGCGAGCGCGGTCTGGGTGGTGGCTTCATGCGTGCGCAGCGCGGCAACGGTCTCGACCAGCCGCGGAATCAGGTCGTACCGGCGCTTCAGCTGCACATCGATCAGCGACCACGCCTGCCGCACGCGGTTGCGCAGGCCGACGAGGCTGTTGTAGGCCATCCATACCCAGCCGATCAAGGCGAGAGCGGTGTAGCCCGCTGCCAGCTCCGCGTACCGCGGCAGGCAATCCATGAACAGCATGTGGTTGAGTCCGTGGTTGCGCAGCGCAAATCCGCCGACGAAGACGAGACCGCCCAGCACTTCGAGCGCCCAAAGTCCGCGCCCGAGGCCGGCGCGGACCTTTTCCTCGGTGCGCGTCGAGATCAGGAACATCGGGGCCTCCTTGTCGGCGGCGATCTCGGGCGCGACCACGTCGGTCCGCTCGCGCGCCTGGCCGACGAGGTAGAGCGGCGCATGCAGCGGAAGGCCGGTTTCAACAAAACGGCGGCGGTGGTCGGAGTTGGCCACGGCCTGCGGTGGTCCCTTTGCGTAATAGAGCGGGTGGCTGCGGTCGCAGGTCTGATCGTAGAGTCCCGCCGGCTCGATCTTGGCACCCTCGGGCCGCACGAGCACCGTACCGGTGTCATCCTGCAGATAGAAGGCGCTGGATTCCCCGCCCTGGGCGACGGTGGTCCAGCCGCTTTCCTGTTTGGTACGGGTCTGGGACTTCCCTTCCTTGTCGGTATAGGTCTCCGTGACGGTACGCGACCAGTGCTCGTCGACCTGGTAGTGATATTGCACGCACCGCTGGCCGCTGAGGAACCCAGTGAGTGGCGCCTCGATCTCGGCGGTGCCCTTCAGTTCCACGAGGCCGATGAAGACTCCCTGGGTCTTCGCGGTGGGCAGGTCGTCGATCAGGCGGCGCTTCCGCCGCAGACGCAGACTGCCCCAAAGGAAGAGCAGGCCGAGGACCACACCGATTGCCGGGGCATAAACGACCGCGGTGTTCATGCTCCAGCGTTGTGCCCGATCACGGCCTCCCTGCCAAGCCTGCGCTTGTCGCGGAATCTGGAAGGCGTCGGCTGGGTAAGGAAGGCCGGGCCGATGCGAACGGGTCCGTCCGGCTTGACCGGCACTGTCGGCAGGAATAGATCGTGCGGATGGCCACCCCATGGCCAAGATGCCGCGGCATCTCCTCAAGACCGCGGTCGAAAAAAGGAGGCAGTCATGAAGATTAACATTGGAACCACGGATCGCGCTATCCGGGTGATTCTCGGTCTCGTCATCCTCGGCCTGGGGGTTTTGGGCCGGAGCTGGTGGGGCCTCATCGGCCTGCTGCCGCTTCTGACCGCGGCCGTGCGATTCTGCCCAGCCTACGTGCCGTTCGGCCTCACGACCTGCCCCCGTAAGATGGAGAAACCGGTAGGGCCACCGGACGGCCCTAAGCCGGCCTGACGCCGGTTGAAGGCAGGCGAAGGTCGAGGGCCGAACATCGCGCGCTCGTGGGCCGGCGGAGCCAGGCGCAGGCGGACAATCGCCCGGATCCGACGCGGCCGGCCTGGCATTCGCTGCCCGTCGCGCGACTCTCGAGTGATTGATCCCGCCAGAAGCGGGCAGGTTCCTACGCGGCCGGCACGATCACCACACTCTCCACGGCGATGCGTTCGATGGGCGTGCTCTTCTCTCCGCCGGTCGCGGAGCAGGGCACGTTCGCAATCCGGTCAAGCACGTCGAGGCCTTTCACGACCTCGCCGAACGCGGTGTACTGCTTGTCGAGAAAACGCGCGGCCCCGTGACAGATGAAGAACTGGCTGCCGGCCGAGTCGGGATGCGTCGAGCGCGCCATTGACAGGACTCCGCGCTCGTGCGCCTTGGCGTTGAACTCCGCCTTGACCTTGTAGCCGGGGCTGCCGGTGCCGGGGATGCCCGTGGCGCCTTCCCGGGTGTTGGGACAGCCGCCTTGAATCATAAAGCCCTTGATGATGCGGTGGAACGCCGTGCCGTTGTAGAAACCCTCGCGGGCGAGCTTCTTGAAGTTCTCGACGGTCTTGGGGGCGACGTCGGGCCAGAAGGCGACGGTCATTTCGCCGTAGGAGGTCTTAATGACGGCGTGTTCGGCGGAAGTGGAAGTTGTGCTCATAAGGGCGCGAGCAAGAGGCCGGCCGCGTCGGCGAGCAAGAAACAAAGCGAGCTTGCCGGAAGCAGCGCGGTGCAGCCGCCGCCTCGACCGCCTAGGCCGATTCTGCGTCAATCCGTTCGCAGAACGTATGCAGCAGGAACAGGTGTGCCTCCTGCGCGGCGCGACCGCTGGTTCCGGGAACGATCAGCTCACAGGTTGCCAGTCCCTTTGCCTTACCACCGCCGCGACCAAGAAAGGCGATGCTCTCCAGCTGGAGCCGCTGCGCCGCCCGGATCGCGCGCAGGATGTTCTCCGAGTTGCCGCTCGAGGTGAAGACCACCACGAGATCACCTGGCTGGGCGAGCCCCTCGATCTGGCGGGCAAAGACGTCGTCGTAGCCGAAGTCGTTGCCGATGCAGGACAGCAGCGTGCCGTCGGCGGTCAGCGCGACGGCCGGGAGCGACCGGCGGGTCTTGAAATAGCGGCCGACGAGCTCGGTTGAGAAATGCTGCGCCTCGGCAGCGCTGCCGCCGTTGCCGCAAATCAGAAGCTTCTGGCCGGCCCGGAGCGTGCGGAGAATCATGTCGCCCGCACAATCGACCTGCGGGCGGATGGTTTGCAGGGCTTGAAACGTTCGCACGGTTTCCTGCAGGCAGGTGTCGAAGTTCATGGCCTGGATTAGACAGAAGATCGCGGAGAGCGCGAAGGAATTCTTGGCGCGCCGCGGCCGCAGCTTGCGTCCGTGGGCCGGGTGCTGAAAGGATCATTCATGGCGTATTTCGACCACCGCGCAGCGATGCTTTCGCCCGAAGTTGAACGGCGGATGTCACGGTCGCCCGGTCTAGTCCGGATTCATGCAGTTGGACCGCGTCTACCTTTGAAGTATCCACGCCAGGGGGTAGGGCGGGTTATCGCTAAACCGCCGTCCCCCCGGCGTCGGCAAAGCGGCGCGCTAGGGATAACGCGCCCCACCTCAACTGCATCGACCCGGCTGATCCAAGCCTGAGGGGAGATCATGCGCCTGCGCAAACTCACGGTCCAAAACTGGCGCAATGTGACGCTGGCGAAGCTCGCCTTCGAGGGCCGGCAGCATTTTCTGGTCGGTGCGAACGGGCAGGGGAAGACCAGCCTGCTAGAAGCCGCGGGCTTTCTCACCGCCCTGCGCTCCTTCCGGACGGTGGAGGCCCGCCTGGTGATTGCGCACGGGCAGGCCGGTGCCGCAGTTGCCTGTGAACTGGAACACGAGCGCCTCGGCGACACCACCGTGACGATCAAACTGGGCGCGGACGGCAAAGAAGTCTGGTGCGATCAGGAGCGCATCATCCGCCTGACGGATTACGTGGGCCGGTTCCCGACCGTGGTGTTTTCGTCGCAGGATCAGTTGCTCGTGCGCGGCGCGCCCGGCGCGCGCCGCCGCTGGCTCGACCTGGCGCTGGCGGCGACGAATCCGGAATACCTCTTCGCATTGCAGACCTACCACCGCGCGCTGGCGGAACGGAACAGCCTGCTCAAGGCCGGGCGGGATGGCGCGGAGCTCGCGGCGTTTGAAACGCAGCTGGTCCCGGCGGGCGCCCGGCTCATCGCCCTGCGCGCGGAAAGCGTTGACGTGCTGGCCGCGCACCTGGGGGCGGCCTACGCCCGCATCGCGCCCGCGGCGGAAGCCGCCGGGCTGGCGTATGCGCCGGATTTTGCGCAGCCGGACGAAGGGGCTTTTGCCGCCGTGCTGGCGGCCGGCCGGGAGCGGGACGGACTGCTGAAGACCACGCAGCGCGGGCCGCATCGCGATGACCTGGAGTTCACGCTCGACGGCCATCCGGCACGGGAAGTGGCCTCGGAAGGCCAGCAGCGCAGCCTCGTGCTAGCGCTGCGGCTGGCGCAGGCGGCCTGGTTCCAGGAGCGCACCGGTGTGCCGCCCGTCCTGCTCGCCGACGACGTGCTGGGCGAACTCGATCCCGAGCGGCGCCGACGCTTCTGGGCCGCACTGGACCCGACGCTGCAGATCATTGCCACGGGCACGAGCCTGCCCGACGATGCCGCGCTGGGCCACTGGCAGGTCTTCCGCGTGGAAACAGGCCATTTCGCGGCCATCGCATGAACATGAATTCCCTATCGGAATACAGCCTCGCAGGACTCCAGCAGCGACTGGAGGCATGGGGTTTCAAGGCCGCGCATGCGAAGCCGCTGTTGCGGAGCTTTTACGCAAATGCGGGGGCGGTGGAATGGCCGGGGCTGGGCGCGCCCTGCGGACTGCGGGCCCGGCTTGAAACGGAATGCGGCGGGCTGGTCTCCGCGCTGGCGGCGCGGCAGGTTGCCGCGGACGGAACAATCAAGCTGCTGTTGAAGCTGGCGGACGGAAAGACCGTCGAGTCGGTGGTCATGCCGGCTTACCGGGAAGACCGGGTGGCCGGCTGCGTTTCCTCGCAGGTCGGCTGCGCTCTGGCCTGCGACTTTTGCGCCACGACCCAAAGCGGGTTCGAACGAAACCTGTCACCGGGAGAAATGGTGGAGCAGTTTCTCCACCTGCGCCGCGAAGCGAAGGAGGCCGGCCGGCGGCTGCAGACGGTGGTGTTCATGGGCATGGGCGAGCCGCTGTTGAATCTCGAGAACGTGCTCGAGGCCGTCCGACGCATGGCGGGCGGAGACCTCGGGGCGCTCGGCTGGCGGCAGATCACTGTTTCGACCGTTGGGATTGTGGCCGGGATCGACGCGATGGCGGCGGCGGACCTGAACATCAATCTGGCCGTTTCCCTGCATGCGCCGGACGATGCCACGCGCGCGAGACTGATTCCGTCGGGCCGGCGCTTTGGCGTCGAGGAGATCATGGCGGCGGCCGACCGCTTTCAGGCGAAGAACAAAGGCCGGCCGGTCTCGATCCAGTATTGTCTCCTCGCGGGCGTGAACGACTCCCGGGAGCAGGCCCGGCAGCTTGCCGCGCTGCTGGCGGGCCGGCGGATGCACGTCAACCTGCTCCATTACAACGCAACCGGGTTGAGCGTGACCGGGCGGACCTACGCCCCATCCCCGCAGTCGGCGGCGGAAGCGTTCATCGGTGAACTGCGGGCCCGGAGGGTGGTGGCGCATTTTCGCCGTTCGCGCGGACAGGAGATTGACGCGGCGTGCGGCCAGCTCCGGCGCCGCGCCGCGGATCCGGCGCGGTCACGAGTCATGCCCTGACGGACGAGCGCAAATCATGGTCCCACAAAGATGAATCTTGAACCCTGGCAATGGGCGCTGGTCGTGCTCGGCGCGTTTCTGGTCGGCGTGGCAAAAACCGGCATCGCCGGGTTTGGCATCCTGTTCGTGGCCGTGTTTGCGAATGTCCTTCCCGCCCGGCAGGCCACGGGTTTCGTCCTGCCGCTGCTGATCTTTGGCGATCTCGTGGCAGTGGCCAGTTACCGGCGCCATGCGGCCTGGCGCCATCTTTGGCGCCTCTTTCCCTGGACCGCCCTCGGCGTCATTCTCGGCTCGCTCGCCCTCGGTCAGCTCAACGATGCCGCGACGCGCCGGCTGATTGGCGGCATCGTCGTGGCCATGTTCCTGCTGCACGTCTGGCGAAAATGGTCTGGCTCTGCCAAGGTCGCGGAGACCGGGAGAACCCTCCCGGAACCCGATGATTGGGCAGCGACGGCGCCCGCGTGGTTCGCCATCACGGCCGGGGTGCTGGCGGGCTTCACGACGCTGGTGGCCAACGCGGCCGGCCCCGTGATGATCCTGTATTTGCTGGCGATGCGGCTGCCGAAGATGGAGTTCCTGGGCACGGGGGCGGTGTTCTTTCTCTGCCTGAACCTCTTCAAGGTGCCTTTCATGGCCGGCCTCGGCATGATCACGCCAACCAGTCTGCTCACCAATCTGCTGCTCGCGCCGGCTGTGCTGGCGGGGGCGCTGGCCGGTCGCTGGATCATCCAACGAATCAACCAGCAATGGTTTGAACTGACGGCGCTCGTGCTGACGTTCGCCGCCGGATTGAAGTTGTTCTTCGGATAATCGTGTCTTTTTCAGGTGATCCGTGTATTGCGTGGTTTCATCCATGGCGCGCATGTCGGTCAGGCAGATGTGGAAGGCGAAACTGGCGGGGACGCTCGCGGCCCGCGCGTGGCCCGAGGCCCCGGACCTGCGGCGGCCGCCGTTCACGGGCCGGGTGCTCGGCATTGACCCGAGCTTGCGCGGCACCGGCCTGGCCCTGATCGAATTCGCCGCCGGGCGACCAGCCGTGCTTCTCCGCACCCGCACCGTCCGCGTTCCGGCGCGCCGTTCGCTGGCGGAGGCGCTGGCGGAGATCCACCGGGCGGTGATGGAGTTTCTCGACGAGACCGGCGTCCGGCATGTCGCGCTGGAGCAGACAATTTACGTGCAGAATTTCCAGACGGCCCAGATTCTGGGCGCGGCCCGGGGCGCGGCCATTGCCGCCGCGGCGCTGCGCGGCCGGCCCGTGTTCGAATACCCGCCGTTGCGGGTGAAACAGGCGGTGGTGGGGGCGGGCCGGGCGAGCAAACAGCAAATGCAGCGCACCATGATGGCGCTGCTGGGCCAGGGGGCGGTGCTGGCGCCCGATGAGGCCGACGCCGCTGGTGTCGCGATGTGCCACGCGCTCACCTGGCGAGAGGAATCCGCCGGGCGGGTTTCTTAGCCGAGCACTGTCTTCAGGATGCGGCCAAGGTCGGTGACGCGATAGGGCTTGGTCAGGTAACCGCAGAAGCCCATTTGGAGAAATTCCTTCGCCATTTCCTCGTTGTCGTAGCCGCTGGCGATGATGGCGCGCACATCGGGGTCCAGGCCGCGCAGCTTCTTGTAGGTATCAGCGCCACCCATTCCGCCGATGATGGTGAGGTCGAGGATGACCGCGTCATAGGGCCGGCCGATGTTNNAATTTGTACTCGAGACTCTCGAGCATGCCGCCCGTGAGCGCACAGATCTTCTCGTCATCGTCCATGAACAGGATGCGACCGGTGCCGAACCGCAGGGTGGGCGCGCGGTGGGCCTCCACCTCGGCAGTCTGTGCAGCCTGTGGCAGGAAGATGGTGAACGTCGTGCCGGACCCCACGGTCGAGGCGACGCCGATCTGGCCGGCGTGCTTGCGAACAATCTCGAGCACGGTGGAGAGGCCGAGGCCGGTGCCGTGCTTCTTGGTGGTATAAAAGGCATCGAAGATCTTCTGGAGATTCTCCGGCGGGATGCCGACGCCATCATCCTGCGCTTCGAACTGCACGTATTCGCCGGCGGGGAGCGGTGGCACCTGCCCGTCGTTGAGCGTGACATTGCCGGCCCGCAGCCACACATGGCCCGGGCGGCCGTCGGGCATGGCCTGAATGGCGTTGACCACGAGGTTTTGGAAGACCTGCCGCAGCTGCTCGCGATTGGCGAGAAGGTTGCTGGTCCCCGGCGCCACCGCGACGAGCACTTCGGTGGCGGAGCCGGCGGCCGCAACTTGCGAAGCCTCCTTGAGCACGTTGACAGGCGCGAGGACGGCTTCCGTGGCCGCGCCGCCCTTGGCGAAGTTCAGGAGCTGCTTGGCCAGCGCCTTGGCCGCCATGCAGGCCGTTTCGCTGTCCTCAAGGCTGGAATAGTCGCGGGCGTCCTTGGCGAGTGAGACGCCGCCGAGGACGGTGGTGAGCAGATTGTTGAAATCATGGGCGATGCCGCCCGCCAGCACGCCGAGCGATTCGAAGCGGTTGGCCTTGGCGAGTTCATCGGGTGTGAGCGTCATCTGCTCGGGGTTGCGGAAGACAATCACCGCGCCGACGATGCCGCCGGCCGAGTCCTGGGCCGGGCGGGCGCTAAAGCTGATCGGCGCCGCCGCGGCACCCTCGGCGCGGCTGAGCGCATAGTCGTTGTTGAGCGCCACGGCCTGGCCGAGCTCAAGCAGCCGGTTTGTCGGGAATTCGGCCGGCCGCCCGCTGGTGCGGTGCACAAGCAGCAGCACCTCGGTGAGCGGCCGGCCGCGGAGCCTGTCAGGCATTTCCCGGAGGAGTTCCGCGGCCTTGTCGTTGACAAAGGTGATCCGGCCGGCGGCGTCGGTGAGCAGGAGTCCCTCGTGGAGCTCGGCGAAGGCGTCCGCGAGCAACGCCGGGGGAATGGCCTGCGCCCCGGCGGCGGGCAACTCCGCCGGCAGCGCGCAGTGAAAACCGATCACCCGGAGGACCTCCCGCTTGCGCGACACCTGGCGGAAAACGCCGCTGATGACACAGAGATAGTGCCCGTCCTTGTGCCGCAGCCGGCCGAGGTCGAGGTAGGCGGGCTGGCCGGGATGTTTGGAGAGAAAAAACTCCTGCAGGCCGGCGGGCAGATCTTCGGGGGGCATGACGCTGGCGAGCGCCTCCGGACCGTCGATCACGTCGTCCGCGGCGTACCCGAGCAGGTGTTTCCAAGCGGGCGAGAGCCAGTACCGGTTAGCCGCGAAATTCAGGTCAAACACGCCAAGCGGGCCGTGCTCGGAAAGCTCGCGCAGGCGTTCCTCGCCTTCGACCGAGGCCTCCTCGAATTCCTTGCGCTCCGAGATGTCGAGGTTCACGCCGGCCACGCGTTCGATTTCGCCGTCGGCGCCGAACACCTGCAGCCCGAGGCCCTGGAGCCAGACGTAGTGGCCCTTCTTGTGCCGGAGGCGGTACTCGAGCGAGAAGCTCCGCGCCCCGCTGAAGTATTTGGTCGTGACCCGGTCGGGGGCGGCGGCGGAGTCCTCGGGATGCAGCAGGTTGCGCCAGGTTTCAAAGGAGGCGTTCAGCTCGTGTTCCGCGTAGCCGAGCTGTCTCTTCCAGGCGGAGGAATAGTAGAACGTGTCGGTCTTGAAATTCAGATCAAACACGCCGGCGGGGCTGCGGTCGGCGAGAAGTGTCAGCAAGTCGCCCCCGGTGGCCGCCGCCGCGACCGGCTGCACGAACGCAAGGCATCCCGGACCAGAAACGGACGTGGCCGGTTCGAGGCGCACCGACACCTCCAAGCGCGCACCGTCCTTCGGCTGGGCGGTGAGCCGGAGCGGCGCGGCGGTCGCGGTGGCCAGCAAAACGTCCCATTGCGACTCCAGCCAGTGGGCATCCGTCGAGGTGACCTCAAAGGCAAAAAGGGACGAGAAAGGCTCTCCGGTCAGTTCCGCCTCTCCGGCCCGCCAGAGCGACCGCGCGCCGCGATCGGCGACCAGAATCTTCCCGTTGCCATCAAGGACCAGCAACGCTCCGCCTGCGCCACAGGGGTTTGCACCGGTGGCAACAGTCGGCTGCGTTTGCGATAGATCACCCACGGAAGCCTGAGTCGAGGTTGCGCTGGTAGGAAAACGAGCGCCTCATCGGGGGCACGGATCGTGCCCAAAGTGGACCCATTGTTAAGAGAAAAGTGGACCGGAGCGGCGGTGGCGGGCCAGCGCCGGGAGTTTCAGGATTTTTTGACAGTGCCGGACGTTGTTGAGGACCACCGGATTGGCACCGGTGTCGCGTGCTTACGTCGTGAGCGGGACGGACGCGGGGACTCCGCCCGGCGCGCCGGGGACGAGCCATCGGCGCACCCGGCCGGCGAGAAAATCGATATAAGCCGGGTGGTCGTTCAGACAGGGGATGTGTTCAAATGACTCGCCGCCCGCCTGGAGGAAGGTGGCGCGCCCGGCGATGCGGATTTCCTCCAGCGTTTCCAGGCAGTCGGCGGTGAAGGCCGGGGTCATGATGAGCAGCCGCTTGCGGCCTTCGGCGGGAAGCCGTTTGAGCTCGTGATCGGTGTAGGGCTGGAGCCAAGGTTCACCGACGAGGCGGGATTGGAAGGAGATGGAATAACGCGCGGGGTCGAGTCCGGCGCGCCGGGCGAGGAGCTGCGTGGTGCGCGTGATCTGCGCCCGATAGCACGTCGCCTGGGCCGGGCTGCAGGTCGTGCAGCAATCCGGCACGAGGGTGCAGTGAGCGCGCGAGGAATCGGCCTTGCGCAGGTGGCGCACGGGAAGGCCGTGATAACTGAAAAGAAGATGATCGTAAGGCCGGGCGAGGGCGGGCTGCATCCGGGTATACATTGCCTCGATGTAGTCGGCATCCGCGTAAAACGGTTGCACGGTTTCCACCCGCAGGCGGGGCGCGAGGCGCGCGACTTCCGCGCGCACTTTCACGACCACCGTCTCCCAGCTCGACATCGCGTAATGCGGGTATTGCGGGATAAGCAGCAGTTCGTCAACGCCGCTGCCGGCCAGCTGCCCGATGACCGCACCGATCGAGGGGCGGCCATAACGCATGGCGAGGGCCACCGGGATCTCTGGTCCGAGCGCGGCGGCCAGTTTCTGCCGGACGCTCCGGCTGGTGACGACCAGCGGCGACCCTTCGGGGGTCCAGACGCTGGCATAGGCGTGCGCCGACTTTGCGGGGCGCGCGCGCAAGATGATTCCGTGGAGCAGCAGCCAGCGCAGCGGTTGGGCCGGCGCATCAAGGACGCGTTCGTCACCAAGGAATTCCGCGAGGTAGCGGCGGACATCGGCGACCGACGGGGAATCGGGCGAGCCGAGGTTGACGAGGAGAACGGCGCGGGAGGGCATGGACGCCAGCTACAGGTCGGGAGATTCCCGCCGGATGTCAAATGCGGGCGGCGGGGATTTTGGCGTTGCCGGTGGCGGGGCGCGACCGCATCACTGGGGGGGGTACGCTCCGACCGGCGACCGGCCGGTCTCGATTCCAATCAAAATTGTCTCGCCATGAGTTCAAACCGCCGACCCGTGCTCCTCGTCATCCGCGACGGCTGGGGAAAGAATCCCCATCCTGAACAGGATCGCTTCAATGCGGTCCACCTCGCGCGCAAACCCTGCGACGACTGGCTGCAGGCGAATTATCCGGTGACCCTGGTAAAGGCGTGCGGACTCGACGTCGGCGTGCCTCCCGGCGTGATGGGCAACAGCGAGGTCGGCCACCAGAACATTGGGGCGGGCCGGATCGTCGACCAGGAAATCGTGCGCATCACCAAGGCGATCACCGATGGGGAGATCGCCGGGAACGCCGTGTGGCGCGCCGCCCTCGACCGGGTCAAGACCCGGGGAACGAAGCTGCATTTCATGGGACTCGCCTCCGATGCCGGTGTGCACAGCCTGCTCGAGCATCTCTACGGCCTGTTGCGGATCGCGAAGGAGGCCGGTGTGACCAAGGATGTTTTCATCCACGCCTTCATGGACGGGCGCGACACGCCCCCGACCAGCGGTCTGGGCTTCATCCAGCAGCTCGAGGCCAAGACCGCGGAGCTCGGGGTGGGCCGGGTTGCCAGCGTCTGTGGGCGGTTCTACGCCATGGACCGCGACAACCGCTGGGAGCGGGTGAGCCGCGCCTACCACCTGCTGACCGGCGTGAAAGCCGACGCGACCGCACCGAGCGCCACCGCGGCTGTGCAGCAATATTACAGCCGGGCGACCAACGATTCCCAGAAGGGCGACGAGTTCGTAATTCCGACCTGGGTGGTGGGGGCCGATGGCAAGCCGGTGGCGGCGATCGGCGACGGTGACAGCGTGGTCTTTTTCAATTTCCGTGGCGATCGTCCGCGCGAACTCTGTCGCGCCTTCTGTGAGGACGGCTTCAAGGAGTTCGACCGCGGGCGGAAGCTCGACCTCTTTTTCGCGGGCCTGACCGAGTACAAGAAGGGCCTGCCGGTTGAGACTGTCCTCCTGAAGCCGGCCAAGATAAAGAACATCCTCGGCGAATACCTCTCTTCGCTCGGGCTGAAGCAGTTCCGCGGCGCCGAGACGGAGAAGTACCCCCACGTGACGTTTTTCTTTAACGACTATCGCGAGGAACCGTTTCCCGGCGAGGACCGGGTGGTGGTGGCGAGCCCGAAAGTGGGCACCTACGACCTGGCGCCCGACATGTCATCCATGGGGGTGACCGTGGCGGCGCGCGACGCCCTGCGCTCGGGCCGGTACGACCTGCTGGTGGTCAACTACGCCAACCCGGACATGGTCGGACACACGGGCTCGCTTCCGGCGGCCATCCGCGCGGTCGAGGCGACCGATCTCGGTACGGGCGTGCTGCTCGAAGCCGTGCTCAAAATGGGCGGGGCGGCGGTGGTCTGCGCCGACCACGGCAACTGCGAGCAGATGTGGGATCCGGAACAGAACTGCCCGCACACGGCGCACACGCTCAACCTCGTCGAGGTGTTCGTGGTGGGCGAGGGATTCGCCGCCGGGAAGACGGCGCTGCGCAGCGGCGGCCGGCTGGCCGACCTCGCGCCGACGCTGCTCGAACTCATGCGTCTGCCGAAACCGCCCGAAATGACCGGCCAGAGCCTGCTCGTTTCCAGTTGATAGGGTTGATTCCTCAGGCCGCCGGAGCGGAGCGGGCCGCGCGGCGGGGCTGTGGGCTGACGCAGGCTTGCGGTTTCCGGGTGCTGGGATCAGGCTCGGATCATCCAGTCGCGTTCCCCACGCCCATGGCGGACATCAGTTACGAACTTAAGCAGGAGCTGATCAACGACGCGCATCTCCGCGTCGCGCGCTCCGTGCTGGAGGAAACCCGCAACGATCTGCGGACGCGAATCGAGGGGCTGGAAAAAACACGATCCTCCGTCGATCGTTTGATGGCCATGGCCGGCCGTCCGCGGGAGGTAGTGTCAACCATTGCAGCCACGCAGGCGGAGCTGCACAAGGTCGAGGCGTCGCTGGCCAGTCTGGACAAGGTGGTGGAGCACCTGTCGCCGCAGCTGATCGAACACGCGGAAACCTATGTGCGGACGGAGTGCCCCGAGTTCTTGAAAGGCCTGGCGACGGTCAACGATTTCGCGGATTGGCAGCGGTCGATCGAACGGTTCCAGCGCAAGATGGAGGCCTATCTCCGGGCGGTGGGCACGGCGCGCAACATGATCTCCTCGGGTTATAACCGGGTGGAGAAGCGGATTTCGAAGGGGGCGGATGAGGCGCTGGGCCTGGCGATTCTGGCCGCCGCGGAACTCGAGGAGGAGACCGCGTTCATCAACCGGGTGGCGGACGCGCACCAGTCCGCCGTGGCGGACACCCCGCATGCCACCGCGGTGCTGCCCCGCGTGCCGGTCGCCTCGTTTCGCGAATGGACCGAGCGCCTCCGGCAAGTGAACGACATCGCCGCGATCCAGGAAGAGTTCGCCCGTATCCTCGGCATGTGCGAATTGCTGCAATCCACCGGCATCGTCGCGCTTGATGAGGCCGTCAAACGCGCGACCCATGAGCACAGTGAGCTTTCGCACAGCTTCGTGCTGGGGTACCTTCGTCAGCTGCGCGCCCACGCAGACGAGCACTGGTTCAAACAGGAGGAGACCGCCAGCCGGGTGCAGCGCATGGAGCGCGAACTGCTCGGCTACTCGAACTTCCCCTTCGAGCTGGAGGCTTGAAGGCCCGGACGGCGGGCACGGGGCCGGCCAATTTCGGGTTTGCCCTCCGGCGGCGGCCTGCGCTTAGTTGGCCGCCTTTCGATTTTCGCCTCCATCATGAAGCGTACGCACCATTGTGCCCAGCTCACCACCACCGACCTCGGCGCCACCGTCACCCTGGCCGGCTGGGTTGATTCGTTGCGCGACCAGGGCGGCATCATTTTCATCGACCTGCGCGACCGCAAGGGCATCACGCAGGTGAAGCTCGAACCGAACTCGAACGCCGATGCCGGGGCGCGGGCCGCGCAGATCAAGCCGGAGTCGGTCATCAGCGTGACCGGCCGGGTCACCCTCCGGCCGGACGGCACCGCCAACCCCGGCCTGCCGACCGGCGACGTCGAGGTGGATGCGACCACCCTGGAGATTCTCAACCTCTCCGAGACCCCGCCATTTCCGCTCGATGACGCCGGCGGGGACCGGGTCAACGAGGATCTTCGCCTGACCTACCGCTACCTGGATCTGCGCCGGCCGAAAATGCGCCGGAATCTCGAGGTGCGCCACCGGGCGACCAAGGTGGTGCGCGATTACTTCGACGCCGAGGGTTTCATCGAGGTCGAGACGCCCATCCTGTTCAAGAGCACGCCGGAAGGCGCCCGCGAGTACCTCGTGCCGTCCCGCCTTCATCCGGGGCAGTTCTACGCGCTCTCGCAGTCGCCGCAGCAATTCAAGCAGATCCTAATGGTCGCCGGCGTGGAGCGTTATCTGCAGATCGCCCGCTGTTTTCGCGATGAGGACCTGCGGGCCGACCGCCAGATGGAGTTCACCCAGATCGACGTCGAAGTGTCGTTCATCGACCGCGAAGGCATTTACGCGTTGTTCGAGGGAATGCTGAAGAAAGTCTGGAAGGACATCCTCAACGTGGAGCTGCCGACGCCGTTTCCTCGCCTGGCCTTTCACGACGCCATGAACCGCTTCGGCGTGGACAAGCCCGACACGCGGTTCGGCCTGGAGCTGGCCGATTTCACCGAGTTGTTCCGGAAGTCCACCTTCAAGGTATTTGCCTCGACGGCGGCGGGCGGCGGGGCGGTCAAGGCGCTCAACGCCAAAGGGCTGGCCGATATCACCCAGGGCGAACTCACGGGTCTGGAAGAAGCCGCGAAGTCGCTCGGCGCGAAGGGCCTCGCCTTCATCAAGGTTGAGGGCGGCGAATGGAAGTCCCCGATCGTGAAATTCTTCAGCGAGGCCGAAAAGGCGGACCTGACGCAACGGCTCGGCGTCGCGGACGGCGACATTATCTTCTTCGCGGCGGCACCGTGGGAGAAGGCCTGCGCCATCCTCGGACGGATCCGGCTGGAATGCGCCGCCCTGCTCCAGAAGCGCGGCAAGCTCACCATCCCGGCCAGCCAGTGGAATTTTCTGTGGGTGGTCGATTTTCCGCTCATGAGCTACGACGAGGAGACCAAGCGATTCGTCGCCACCCATCACCCGTTTACCGCGCCGGTGCCGGAAGACGCCGCCCTGCTCGACACCGAGCCGCAGAAGGTCCGCGGCCAGCATTACGACATCGTGCTCAACGGCATGGAGATCGGGGGCGGCTCGATCCGCATTCATCAGCCGGCGCTGCAGGAAAAAGTCTTCAAGGACGTCCTCAAGATTCCGGCCGACGTTGTCGAGAACCGCTTCGGCTACATGCTCCGGGCGTTCAAGTATGGCGCCCCGCCGCACGGCGGGATTGCCTTCGGACTCGACCGGCTCGTGGCGCTGCTCTGTGGCACCACCAGCATCCGGGACGTCATCGCTTTTCCGAAGACGCAGAAGGCGCAGGACCTCATGGCGCAGAGCCCAACGCCGGTGACCGCGAAGCAGCTCCGCGATCTGCACATCCAGACGGTCATGCCGGGCTGAGCCACCGTTCGCCGGGGCCAGCCCACCCGGCGGCGCAATCGCAATATTGACAACCTCCGTCCTTCCAACCTTCTAGCAGTAACTCCTTTCATCCATGAAGCTCATCATCGCGATCATCAAGCCCTTCAAACTCGAGGAAGTTAAGGAAGCCCTGTCCGGCATCGGCATCGAGGGCATGACGGTCACCGAGGTCAAGGGCTTCGGACGGCAGAAGGGGCACACGGANNTACCGCGGCAGCGAGTACACCGTGGATTTTCTGCCCAAGGTGAAGGTCGAGATCGCCGTCGGCGACGAGTTGGTGGCGAAGACCGTCGAGGCCATTGTCAAATCCGCCAAGACGGGAAAGATTGGCGACGGCAAAGTGTTTGTCGTTCCGCTCGATGATGTGGTGCGCATCCGCACCGACGAGCGCGGCGAATCTGCGATCTGAGGCGACGGCAGGCGGCGGGCCGGATTTTCGGCTCCGCCTTGTCAGCCGGGGTTTTTTGCCGGCCTTCGGGCCGGCTTTTTTTGGTCGTCCAACGGATTTCGCGAGGCGGCCGGGCGGCGGCTGTGCAGATTTGCGCATCTCTCCGAGAAAAACGGCTCATGGCATCAATTCTGCTCATGAAATGGACGTTTTTCATCACACCATGAAGCTGTCCCTGTTTACCCCCCTGCGCGCTGCATTGGCGCTGCTGGCGGTCGTGCTTTGCACGCGCCCGGTGCTCGCCGCAGAGGCCGCGCCCACGATGGACCAGCGCGTCACCGCGCTCGAAGCCTATGTCACCAACTCGGATCCCGGGAAGAGTCTGACCGGTGTGCCGGGTCCCGGCCACAACGGCTGGATGATGACTTCGTCCGCGCTCGTGCTGTTCATGACGCTGCCGGGCCTGGCGCTTTTTTATGGCGGCCTGGTTCGGCGCAAGAACGTGCTTTCAGTGCTGGCGCAATGTCTCGGCATCGCCGGGCTGGTCACCGTGTTGTGGTGGGCGTTCGGCTACAGCCTGGTGTTCGGCAAGAGCTTCAACAGTCCGTTCCTTGGCGGGTCGGAGCATTTCTTTCTGAAGGGCGTGACTGCCGCGCCCAACACCGACTACGCCTACTGGGTTTCGCAGAACGTCTTCTCGATGTATCAGCTGATGTTCGCGAT
>PMBT01000167.1 GCA_003153035.1 Opitutia bacterium | reverse complement strand
TCGCACTCGCGCGCGGCGCCGCGGCCGAGGATCAGCCGCTGACTGCCGCCAACTCACCTGCCCCGACGTCGACTTTGACGGGGTCGCCTTTCGCAGAAGCCACGGCCTTTTTCGGCCTGATCTTCCGGTAGACGTCTTGGGGTGCTCTTTGCCGGCCGGCCACAGTCAGGAGCCGATCGACGGTGATGCCGAACAGTGTCTCGTTTTCCTCGAGATAGGGTCGAATCAGTTTCCAGTCCGCCTCGGCGATCTCGGCGAACTCACCGCCGTTGAGCTGCTCTTCAACCAGCTTGCGGTTCGGGTCCCTCACGTAGATCGCTCCGCCGGAGGCCAGGGAGAAGATATTCGATCCCGGGTAAGGTGATTCAAGTTCCCGGATCGATCCATCGTCATCACTGAAGCCGATGCCGTTCAGCACGACAAATCCACCGCCATTGAGCGGATCACCGGCCATGAATGACTCGGCAAGGTAGTCCAGGGCGGTGCCGTTGATAACCACCCGCGGCTTCCCGACGGCATTGATCAGGGGCCTCCCAGCGGCGTTGCCCATGATATAGGCCGTCCCTCCCTTGGCGCCGTACATGAAGGTCTGCCCGACGTCGCCGAAGACCACCAACTTGCCCTCCTTCATGATCTGGCAGAGCTGATCCTGGGCGTTGCCGTGCACGTGGATCTCCATGCCGTCGATCCCCGAGGACAGGTAGTCGCCAGAAGCCCCGTAGACGTCGATCCGGACGCCCTTGGTCGCCGGACCGCAGCCGCAACCCGTGAACCGCTGGCCGCGGCATTGATACAGGATAAACCGTTTCCAACCGAGTTTGACCGCCTTGACGATCAGCACCGCATCGCAGTTGTCGCCCTCCGGTTCGAACTTCTTGGCATTGATAATGAGGGTCTGCTCATTCTTCTCCGGTGAGCGGAGGTGGCCACGGGTGGCGAAATCGATCAGGGTGAACCGCGCATTCGCGTTTTCCGTGATCCTCGCCGTCGTGCTGAAGATCTCATCGAGGTTGTTTTTCAGGACATGCAGCACCGAACTCCGCTTGAGCACGCCGGTGTCAAAACGACGGTCGTTTAGGAGCGTCAGAGCGGTGATGGCCGTTTGCTTGCAGTCCTCATCGCCCAAGGCGATCCCCTTGAGGGTCCCGATCGCGAAGCGAAGCTCGTTCGCACCAAACCCCCGGAGATGGTCCCGGATCCAGGCGAAGATCTTCTCCGCCGCAGCCGCTTCATCATTTTCCGCGAACAATCTGCGGAGTTGTTCTGCCACGTCCGCGCATTCGCCCGTGGCCTCGATCGGTCCCGCGAGGTCGCAGGTGACTTTGTTCTTCGGGGTTTCGATCACCTTCCCGAATTTATCGGTGCAGACGAGCTTCTTGTTCCCGGAACCGTCACCTGCATCCTGCAGGTTGAAGATGAACGCGCCGCCATCGGTGTGACTGCCGCCGCGGGCATTCCAGTACTTGTCGGCGATCGGCCCGAAGCGCGCATCTTCCCGCGCGAGTGAACCGAGGGTCGCATCAATGGCCTGTTTTTCCGAACAGATGAGGCCGATCTGGACCTCGCCTTCCTGCAGGGCAAACACCTGCGGGCGAAGCATCGCGGTATCCGTGATGCCGATGAGCTGGAACTGATCGTTCTTCACGTCGTTCCGGGCGATGATGAAGAACCACGGCCCGTCGGGCGACGCGCCGACGTGATGGGTTTGGATCGCCTTGTACAGTTCCTGCTTGGAGGCGGGAAGCATGTCGAAGTCCATCTCCGACGTGGGCGCCATCGCCTCGATCAGATATTCCATGGGATACTTGTACACGCGGCTCCACAAATCGAGCAGCAGCGCGGCCTCCTCCGTATCCGTCAGAAACAGCGGGTAATAGTTTCGTTGTTGGAGGTATTCGCGAACCGCCTGGTAGTTGGCGAAATCGCCATTATGCACGAGCGCCTCATGGAGCGCGCTGAACGGATGGCAGCCGCCGGGATGCCATACCCGGCCGCGGGTCGGATATCGCTGGTGGGCGAGCCAGACGTGGGCTTTGAAATCGTCCAGTTTATAGTACCGGACAACGTTCTCCGCATAGCCGACGATCTTCAAGATCATCATGTTCCGGCCGTGGGACATGACAAAGGCGCGTTTCTCGCCGAGCGACGCGTAATAATGGGAGTTAATCTGGAAACTGTTTTGATAGACAAACTCGTCCTCGGCGTCCCGACGGTCCAGGGAGGAGAAATCATTGTCCGCGATATACTTGTCCAGGACGTCGTTTTTGACGCGGACGAAATACCGCATGATATCCGCGGGTCTGACCTCGAGACCGAGACTGCGGTGGTCCTCGATGGTCGCCAGCTTTTCGGATTGATCGATTATGAAGTTGGTTTTGATGAACCGGTTTTCGATCTCGGCCGCAGCGCCCGCATCCAAAAGCGCGAGGTGGACCATATAGTCTTCGTCCAGAACCTGCCGGGAAACCCCCAGCGATTCGGGAACAAATCCCACGGCACCGATTCCGCCGCCCTTCCCGTTGCCCCGATTATGCATCTGCAGGGAAGGCTCGAAAATGTTCTTCCCGGTCACGGGAATGGAACTGATGAATCCAGTGACGCCGCACCCGCCTTCCGCCTCGGCCTCCGGAGCGAGCGGAGGTACCGCGCGGCAAAGCGCCGTGCGGGAGTGGAGAATCTTTTCAGCGTTATCCATTAGGGGCGGGCTCCGCTTCATCTGCTGTAGTCGACATGCTCGAGCAGATCGGTCCGACCGACCAGCTCTTTGACGCTGCTCAGGCCGCACTGCTGGAGAATCTCCACGAGCTGGACGTTCCAGGCATGGTATAAATTGACGAGGCGTTGGGTGGCCCATTCTTCGTCGAACAGGTCCGCCAGTTCGGAGTCCGTGGAGGCGATACCCCGGGCGCAGCCGCGACCCGATTCGCAGTTGCCGCAGCGGACACATTCGAGGGCGACCATCTCCGCGGTGCCGATCACGGCTCCGTCCGCGCCCAGGCAGATCGCCTTGGCGAGGTCGTGGGCGGTCCGGATTCCGCCGGAGGCAATGAGCGTCATGGCATCGCGGACGCCTTCCTCCTTCAGGAAATTGTGGACCTTGGTGATGGCGTACTCGATGGGCATGGCGATGTTCTTCTTGGCAATATCGGGCGCCGCCCCGGTGCCGCCGTAGCCGCCGTCGATATGGATGATATGGGCGCCGGCATAGTAGGAACCGACGGCGACCATGTCCACGTCGTTGGGCGTGGAGACCTTGACGGAGACCAGCGCCCTCGGGTTCATCTCCTTGATCCAGTCGATATGTTTCTTGTGGTCTTCGATCGAATACACGGAGTGAAACGGAAAGGGCGAGAACAGCGAGGATCCCTGGACGGCCTCGCGCATCCGGGCGACGCTCGCCGTGTTCTTCTCACCCAGGAGGTGCCCGCCGAGGCCGGGCTTGGCGCCCTGGGCGTATTTGAACTCGATGATTTTGACCCGCTGGATCGTCTCCTCGCGCACACCGAACAAGCCTGTTGCCACCTGGGTGATCACGTGATCATCATACGGCTTCAGCGCCTCTGGATAGCCGCCTTCACCGGTGCAGGTGAAGCTGTTCCAGTGGGTCGCGTTCCTTGCCCTGGACACCATGGTGGGAAGGCTGACCGATCCAAAAGACATGCCCCCACCGTAGACCGGGGTGGAGATAACCACATCTTCGCGACCGTCGTTCCGTCGATTAAGCGGGATGGCGGTCGAGATTTTCGCCTTGTCTACTTTGGCGGGATTGGCGGGAAACTTGAACCTCAACTTGTCGAAGCCGCCACCCGAGTTGCCTAGATTGTATTCGAGATCGGTGCGTTTCGGCGGATAACCGGTCTCGGCCATGATCCAGGTTCCCGTGATCATGTCGGCGGTCCAGCGCGGGTCTCCCAACGTCTCGTACATCGGATTCGGCGCCAGGCTCAAGGCCTGGCGGGGGCATTTGGCCACGCAGTAAAAGTCTCCGCTCTGACATTCAAAGCCGATGCACTTGTAGTCGATGGGAGGCCTTACCCGGTTGTGCCCGTCCACCCTTTCATGAACCCCGTAAGGACAGGTCTTGGCACAGGTGCCGCAATTGATACAGGCCTCCGACCGGATGACCTTGTACTTCGGCACCTGATGCTTGAACCGTGACGACATCCTCCTGATTTTGACCGTTGGTGGGATCATATGCTCGCCACTTCCTTCTTTCGGAAAAGTTTCCCGAATGTGTCGTTGTCGATCTCCTCAAAAAATATAGCCCGGCCGGTCTCCCCGCGCAGCCGGCGGGCTTCCCGGATGCCCATGGCCCCCATCACTTCGAGGAGCTGGGAGTGCCAGGCACCCATCAGGTTGACGATTCGCTGGGTGAGAATTTCCACGGAAATTCCCTCCAGCCCTGGGGGGAAAACCAGGAATCGCTCCGGCTGCTCGTACAATCTGGCGCCGATGGCAATCAGCAGCGGCAGGTCGACAGCTGTCAGATCCGCGCCGCAAAGCATGGCCTTTGGAACATGCTCCGCCATGGCGATACCCCCGGAGGCGATAATGGTGACCTCGTCGCGGATCCGGTCAGCCACCAGTCTCATGTGAACGGTCCGGATGATATCCTTGATCAAGCGGGGAGTTGAAGTCGATGAGCCGCCGAGCTCCCGGCCGCGGTAGTCGGCGATGACGTGGATGATCTCAGCGCCGCTGTGAGCAAGCTTCGAGACCGTCTGCTCCATCGCCTCAACCGCCGGCAGACGGAGGATGGTGAGCGCCTCGCAAACGTTCTCGATCCTTGCCTTCACCGCCGGAAAATCCTCGGGCCGCTCGCCTGAATAGTCGATCGCCACCATTCGTGCCTTCTCGAGCAGGGCCTGGTGCCGCTCGATCTCGCCGGGCGCAAGGCAGGGAATGAGGTTGTCGAGGGAACGTTCGAAATCCGCGGTGATCTGGGCCACCGGCAGGACGATGCAGGTACCGAGGTCCACCGCCGCTTTGATCATGGCCGCCTTGACATTCAAACTCAGGCCGGCCTCCGGGAGGTCGAAGATGACGGGGAGCGGAAGGTCGATGGTCCTCGGAATCGTCGACAACAACCGCCCGTTCTCGCCGAATTCCAGATGATTCAGCTTCCGGCCCAGTTCGACCGAGGTGCTGATATATTCCCGCCCATGGATCCCGTCCCGGGTTGGCCGGACGATCTCCGACATGTCGGTCCACATGCTGTCGAAGCCCGTCCCGGTAAACGGTCCGCGGTAGCCGGCGCCGGTGACGGGCACTTTGCCGTCCTCCGCCTGTTTCCACAGGGTGAGCAGCATATCGGCCTTCCAATACGCGCCGCCGATATTGAGGAAGTCCTTGTTCAGGGATTTCTCCAGCGCCCCCCGCGGACACTCCTGGATGCACCGGAAGCAGTTCCGGCAGACCACGGTGTTCGGATCCGCCATCTTTCGCGGGTCGTCTATCCGGCGTTTATGCGCTTCGTAGATGCACACTTTGGTGCACTTGCCGCAGTTTATGCAATTCTCCCGCCGCACGATTTGGAACTTGAAGATATAATCCAGATCAAGGGGTGTGGCTTTCGTGTGGACGTGGTATTTTTTTGGCATGGTCCTTATCCGCCGTTCGATTGATCAAGATCTATCCGGAGATTCAGTTATTCCTTTCCACCATCTTCCAGTAGTCCTGGCTGGCGTCGATCCTCTGGAGGAACTCCGAGATCTGCTCCTGCGGCCGCCCGAATCTCCCTTCGATCCTTTCTTCCAGGGCGTCCCAGAGATTCATGAGCTCGAGGTTGGTCTGGCAGATCTCTTCGCAGGCCTTGCAATGCATGCAGAGGAAGGCATTGGCCGATTCTTCCCGGGTCACCTTCTGGTTGTTCAGTAGCTTCTTGGCCAGGGAGAGCTTCCCTTTGGCGGTGACCGCTTCGTTCTGGGTGACCAGATACGCCGGGCATACCGCCAGGCAATTGCCGCATTTCGCGCAGGCGTGGATGCTGAGCTCGAAATCGAGTCGGTCCACCTTCCGGTCCTTGCCCAATAAAGTCGTGGCTGCCTTTCCGACGACCGGCGACAACAGTGTCAAGAGATCCATGGAGAATCCAAAAACGACCGGATGAAATACCAGGGCCGAGACTACGTTCCCATCGACCCGGAGAAATTTCCCCGGGTTCAGGATGTGGTTCGGATCCACCTTCGCCTTATAGGCCTTCAAGTCCCGCTGTTTGTCGTCGCTGTGCAGGCGGTTGACAAACGGGGAATTCCAGAGACCAAGTCCGTAGGGTTCCGCACCCAGCTTCACCGCAGTGTGGGTGAGCATGGTGGCAAGAGGCAGGTCGACGTAATACCTCAGTCTCCGGGAATCGCACAGAAACGTCGCCATGATGAGTGCCCGGTGTTCGTCGACAATGTAGGAGTCGATGCATATCTCCACTGCGAAACGGCGCCCCAGTTTCTTCGCACTGGCGATGAAGGCCGCGGCCGCCGCGATCGGGATGATGACTTCACTCGCCAGGATCGTCGGCCCCAGGCGCTTGGTCTTCATGCCGAACAGGCGCTCATTCCACAAGTAGCCGGCCACGTGGCGCGGCGCTTCTTCCGGACTGCCAGTCTGCGTCAGGAATCGAACAAACCGGTCATCGTCTTCGCTGCTGTCGAATTCCACCAAGACGCCGGCGGCCTTCTTGAAGATGGCCACCCGCATCACTTCGTTGGTGTCGCCTAGGTGGTTCTCATCCAGGAATCGGATGACATTGGGATTGAGCTCCTGGGAGGCCTTGCGTTGCACGAGACGCCCGATGAAGGCGAAGGCTTCCGGGTCGCCCGGGAAATAGAGAAGGTGCGGGTAAGACCCCTGGGGAACATCCCGCAATTTGAGGGTGATCTCGACAATGAGGCCGAACTCCCCCTCGGTGGAGATGAAGTACGGGAATTCGCGGTCGGCGGGAGTGAGCTTTTTGACCTCCCCGGAACCGGTGACGACCGTCAGGGCCACGATCTGCTCTGCCAGGTGGCCGTATTTGAAGCTATTGATGCCGTAGCCGCCGGTCGAAACCCAGCCGCCCACCGTGGAGAACTTGCTCGAGGGATAGGTTTGCAGGCACAGGCCCTGCTTCTTCGCGATGGTGTCGATATCGCTCCACCGGGCACCCGCTTCAACCGTCACGGTCTTGTGTGTCGAATCGAGATCGAGGATACTCCGGAAGGGAGACAGGTCGATGACGATCCCGGCGTTGGTCGGGATGACGCCGCCGAAACCCCACGAGGCGGCTCCGCGGGGAATCACGGGAATCTTCCACTGATTGGCAAACGCGAGAACCTGGGTGATCTCCGCCAGGTTCCTAGGCTGGACGACAAGATCGGGTTGCGTGTCGAAGAACGTCTTGGTCATGATCAGTGGGACATCACCGATGTCATGACTGTACAGCTCTCTTTCTTCCGCCTTGCCAAAAGACCTGATGTCGCCCGCGGTTTTTCTGAATTCTTCCGCTGTATTCATATTCGACCAGTCGCTTCCGCAACCATCGGCAAACGCTGAATTCTGAATGCTCCTTGCCGCCAGCGGCGCGGGTGAGTTCGGGAGGGTTCCGCCTGTACCGGTCCGAAGCAGGCAGTCAAAATGCGATTTCGCACAAGCTCCCAGCGCACCGAACCGGGCGCGACCGGGCCGGCCTCCCCGGCCTGACCGCTTTCTGCGGCAGGCGACACGGCGACGACCGCCAACTCTACACCGAACTGCATGAGTCCGGCCAGGATGCTCGGGGGTGAGGCCAAAACCTGTGCACCGTGGTTGCCCAGCCCTCCATTGGCAATTGGTTTTGATCGGCGGAGGCATTCCTATTCCTTAACTTAACGCGGATCATTAGCATCCGAGTGCGCCGCCAGGCGATCGGTTTGGTTAAAAGAGGCGAAAACCGAAGGATTAATAATCTGGGAAACGCGGGATATTTGTCTGCAATGATCAGCCGAAATATATGCCCCAATTCTTTAGTTCCCGTTAGTTCTTGCGCGCGAAAAAGATGATGAGCCCTTTGCTTCCGCGGAGCTGAGAATCATCCTCCATTCGGCGCGGCATGATTCCTTGGCGATCGTATGAATACAATTCATACGCAGCACCGCGCGCCCCGATTTGACCGCTGCCCGCGGTGGAAGCGAGGGCAACGATGGGAGGCAGTTGACCGTTTCTACGGCAGATCGGTGGAACCCATCAGGTAGCGGTCACATTCGCGAGCGGCGCCGCGGCCCTCGTTGATGGCCCACACCACCAGGCTCTGGCCGCGACGGCANNGCCAGCAGCACGAGCTGCGCGGGCCGCGTCTGCTCGGTGCCGGCTTGTTCCTTCGGCACGAACTGGCCCCGTTCGTTCTTCTCCCACTTGATCTCGACCGTGACGAGTTCCTTCACCTGGCCGGCGCTGTCGCCCAGGAACCGCTTCACCGTGGTGAGATAAACGCGCGGGTCGGCGCCGAATTTCGCCGCCGCCTCCTCCTGGCCGTAGTCCATACGGTAGACCTTGGGCCATTCCGGCCACGGATTGTCCGCCGCCCGCTCCAGCGGCGGCCGCGGCAGGATCTCGATCTGGAGAAGTCCCTTGCAGCCGTGCCGCATGGCCGAGCCCACACAGTCCGTGCCGGTGTCGCCTCCGCCAATGACAACCACGTCTTTCCCGCGCGCGTGGATCGGACTCGCGTCAGGGTTGCCGCCCAGCACCGCTTTGGTGTTGGCGCCGAGATACTCCAGCGCAAAGTGCACGCCCTTGAGATTGCGTCCGTCGACCGGCAGGTCGCGCGGCTGCGTGGCGCCAGTGCAGATGACCGTGGCGTCGAATTCCTTGAGGAAGATCTGCGGCTCGACGTTGTCGCCGACGTTGGCATTGCAGATGAACTTGATCCCCTCCTGCTCCATGAGATTCAGCCGGCGCAACAGGACCGCCTGTTTGTCGAGCTTCATGTTGGGGATGCCGTACATGAGCAACCCGCCCGGCCGGTCGGCGCGTTCGAAGACCGTCACCCAATGGCCCGCCGTGTTAAGTTGCGCCGCCGCGGCCAGGCCGGCGGGGCCAGAACCGATCACCGCGACCTTTTTCCCGGTGCGGATTCTGGGCGGCCCCGGCAAGACCCAGCCCTCCTCCCAGCCCTTTTCAATGATGCTGTATTCGATGTTCTTGATCGTGACGGGCGGATTGGTGATGCCGAGGACACAGGATCCCTCGCAGGGGGCGGGGCATACCCGGCCGGTGAACTCCGGAAAGTTGTTGGTCTTGTGCAAACGCTCCAGCGCCTCGCGCCAGAGGCCGCGATAGACCAGGTCGTTCCACTCCGGGATGAGGTTGTGGATCGGACACCCGGCGGCCATGCCACTGATGAGTGTTCCCGTGTGGCAGAAGGGCACGCCGCAATCCATGCACCGCGCGCCCTGGCTGCGGAGTTTCTTCTCCTCCATGTGGTGGTGGAACTCGTTCCAGTCGCGCACGCGCGCCACCGGCGTGCGATCCACGGGCAACTCCCGCAGATATTCGATGAATCCAGTTGGTTTGCCCATTGGGAAAGTCTTCGATTTACGGGGTACGAATTACGATTTGATCGCAGAAGCAGGTTTCCAATTTACGATTCATACCACTCGTAAATCGTAAGTCGTAAACCAGAACATCAGTTTCCCCCGATGCGCGAGAGATCGCGGGCGTTGGCCTCGAACGCAACCATGATGGCCTCGTCGCCGGACAAGCCCTGCTCGTGGGCGCGCTGGATGCCCGTCAACATGCGCTGGTAGTCCTTGGGCATGACGCGGACAAACTTCGGCACGAGCCGCTCCCAGGCGTCGAGCACCTGGCGCGCGCGCAGGCTGCCGGTATGTGCGAGGTGGCGCTCGACCATGGCCCGGACCTCGCCGATCTCGACAAGGTCCTCCAGCTTTCCGATCCCGACCATCTGCAGGTTGACCCGCTTCGGAAAATCGCCGGCCTCGTCCAGCACGTAGGCCACGCCGCCGGACATGCCGGCCCCAAAATTCCGGCCGGTGGGACCGAGCACCACGACCCGGCCGCCGGTCATGTNNACGGATTCAACCACGGCATTCACGCCGCTGTTACGGACACAAAAGCGCTCGCCCGCCATGCCGCGGATGTAAGCCTCACCACTGGTCGCACCGTAAAACGCCACGTTGCCGACGACGATATTGTCCTCCGGGACAAAGGTGCTGCCCGCAGGCGGAAAGACGACAATCCGGCCGCCGGACAGTCCCTTGCCGATGTAATCATTGGCGTCGCCCTCGAGCAGGAAGGTCATGCCCTTCGGCATGAATGCTCCGAAGCTCTGGCCGGCCGAGCCGCGAAAATGAATGCGAATGGTGTCCTCCGGCAGGCCTTGCGCACCCCATTTTCTGGTGACCTCGCTGCCGGTAATGGTGCCGACCACGCGGTTGACATTCCGGATCGGCAGTTCCGCCGCGACTTTCTCGCCCCGCTCGATGGCCGGACGGCAGAGTTCAAGCAGCACCGTCAGGTCGAGCGACTCTTCTAGTCCGTGGTCCTGCTGAACCCGGCAAAAACGGCCGACCTCCGGCCCGGCATCGGGCTGGTAGAGAATGTTGCTGAAGTCGATGCCCTTCGCCTTCCAGTGATCCACGGCCTTCCGGCGCTCCAGGCAGTCGACGCGGCCGACCATCTCCTCGACCGTCCGGAATCCGAGCTGCGCCATGATCTCCCGCAGTTCCTCGGCAATAAAGCGCATGAAGTTGATGACGTGCTCCGGCTTGCCGGTGAATTTCTCGCGCAGCCGCGGATCCTGCGTGGCCACGCCCGCGGGACAGGTATTGAGGTGGCAGACGCGCATCATGATGCAGCCCGACGCGACGAGCGGGCCGGTGGCAAAGCCGAACTCCTCCGCGCCCAGCAGCGCGGCGATGGCGACGTCCCGGCCGGTCTTCAGCTGGCCGTCGGTCTCCACCGCGATGCGGTCGCGAAGATTGTTGAGCACCAGGGTCTGGTGGGTTTCAGCGACGCCGAGCTCCCACGGGAGGCCGGCGTGCTTGATCGAAGTCAGCGGGGAGGCGCCCGTGCCGCCGTCGTGGCCCGAGATGAGNNTTGGCGACGCCGGCGGCGATGGTGCCCACGCCGACCTCGGCGACGAGCTTGACGCTAATGCGCGCCTGCCGGTTGCCGTTCTTGAGGTCGTGGATCAGCTCCGCCAGATCCTCGATTGAGTAGATGTCGTGATGAGGCGGCGGTGAGATCAGGCCGACCCCGGCGGTCGTGAGCCGGGTCTTGGCGATCCACGGATAAACCTTGCTGCCGGGCAGCTGGCCGCCTTCGCCGGGCTTNNTGGAGCTCGCGGGCGTTGACCAGGTATTCACTCGTGACGCCAAAACGCCCGGAGGCAACCTGCTTGATGGCGGAGTTAAGCGAGTCGCCGTTCGCCTGCGCCTGGTAGCGGAGGGGATCCTCGCCGCCCTCGCCCGTGTTGCTCTTGCCGCCAATGCGGTTCATGGCGATAGCCAGGGTTTCGTGCGCCTCCTTGCTGATCGATCCATAGGACATCGCGCCGGTCTTGAAGCGCTTCATGATGCTCTCGGCGGGCTCCACCTGGTCGATCGCGACGGGACTGCCGGCCTTGAACTCGAGCAGACTGCGCAGCGTGCACAGGCTCTTTGACTGATCGTTGATTAGTTTCGCGTATTCCTGGTAGACGGCGTAACTCCCCGTGCGCACCGCCTTCTGTAGGCGGTGGATTGTCTCAGGATTGAAGAGGTGGGCCTCCCCGTCATCGCGCCATTGATACTGGCCGCCGACCGGGAGGACGTGGCCGTTGACCTGGCGCTGGGGAAAGGCCTGGTGGTGCCGCGCGAGGACTTCCTGGGCGATGACATCCAGCCCGATGCCGCCCACCCGGGATGGGGTCCAGGTAAAGTAACTGTCCACGACATCCTGGCGGATGCCCACGGCCTCGAAGACTTGCGCGCCGCGGTAGCTTTGGATGGAAGAGATGCCCATCTTGGACATGACCTTGATCACGCCCTTCGAGGCAGCCTTGACGATGTTCTTGCAGGCGGTCTTGTGATCCAGATTAGGCAGCAGCCCGTTGTGGATCATCGCATCGACCGTCTCGAAGGCGAGATAGGGGTTGATGGCACTGCAGCCGTAGCCGATCAGCAGCGAAAAATGGTGGACCTCGCGCGCCTCGGCCGTTTCCAGCACCATGCTGATGCGCGTGCGCAGTCCTTCCCGGATGAGGTAATGGTGCAGGCCGGCGACCGCCAGCAGGGCCGGCACCGGCGCATAATCCTGGTTCACGCCGCGGTCGCTGAGGATGATCAGATTGATCTCCTCCTCCTCGATCATGCGGCGCGCCATCACGCACAATTCCTCCAGGGATTTGGCGAGGCCCTTCTCGCCGCGGGTCAGCCGGAAGAGAATCGGCAGCACCCCAACCTTGAAACCCGGCAGATCGAGGCGGCGCAGCTTGGCGAACTCCTCGTTGGTGAGGATCGGCCATTCCAGCTCCACCCGGCGGCAGGCGGAGGGCTGCGGGTCGAGGAGGTTGCCTTCCGAGCCGAGGCGGGTTTCCGCCGAGATGATCAGCTCCTCGCGGATGCAGTCGATCGGCGGGTTGGTCACCTGGGCAAAGAGCTGCTTGAAATAATCGTAGAGCAGCCGCGGCTTGTTGGAGAGAACCGCAAGGGCCGCATCGTTGCCCATCGAGCCGACGGCTTCCACGCCGTCGCGCGCCATCGGGGTGAGTAGAATGCGCTCGTCCTCGAAGGTGTAGCCAAAGGCGATCTGCCGCTGGAGCAGTGTCTTGTCGTCGGGTTCGGGCAGCGTGGGGGCCGCCGGCAGGTCCCCGAGATGCATGAGGTGTTCGTCGAGCCACAGGCGGTAGGGGCGCTCGGCGACAATCTTGCCCTTGATTTCCTCGTCGGAGACAATCCGGCCCTCCTCGGTGTCGATCAGGAACATCCGGCCGGGCTGCAGGCGGCCTTTTTGGGCGACCTGCTCCGGGGGCACGTCGAGCACGCCCACCTCTGAGGCCATGATGACGCGGTCATCCTTGGTCACGTAATAGCGCGAGGGCCGCAGGCCGTTGCGGTCCAGCACCGCGCCGATCTTTTTGCCGTCAGTGAAGGCGATCGACGCCGGGCCGTCCCACGGCTCCATCAGGCAGGAATGATACTGGTAGAACGCCTTCCGCCCATCTTCCATGCTCTCATGGTTGGACCATGGCTCGGGGATCATCATCATCATCGCGTGCGGAAGTGAGCGGCCGGCCAGCACCAGCATCTCCAGCGTGTTGTCAAACATCGCCGAGTCGCTGCCGTTGGGATCGATGATCGG
>PMBT01000059.1:20277-85461 GCA_003153035.1 Opitutia bacterium | reverse complement strand
ATGATGCAGCAGTATGCTGAGGTCAAACGCGGCCTCCCGCCCGGCACGCTGCTGCTCTTCCGCCTCGGCGATTTCTTCGAGATGTTCAATGAGGATGCCGCGGCTGCCTCGCGGCTGCTCGGCCTCACCCTCACCAGGCGGCAGGACGTCCCCATGGCCGGCATTCCGCACCACGCGCTGGACAATTACGTGAACCGGCTGCTCGCTGCCGGCCGCAAAGTGGCGATTTGCGACCAGCAGGAGCCCGCCCGTCCCGGCAAGCTCGTGCGGCGCTCCCTGATCCGGATCCTCAGTCCCGGCACGACGCTGGCGCCGAGCCAACTCGAGGCCGCGCGCAACCACTACCTGTGCGCCCTGACGCTGGAGCGGGGCGTTTTGTGCGCCGCCTGGCTCGACCTTTCAACCGGCGAGTTCAAGGTCGCCGCCGACCCGCATCCGGAAAACCTGCTGCCCGTGCTCGCTGCCCTCGATCCGCGCGAGGCGCTGGTGCCCGAGGGCGCGATCGACGCCTGGCGCGCCGCCCCGCACGAGCAGACCGCAGTGCATGCCCTCCAGGCATTCGCCACCGGACGCGCCTGCACCGAGCTTCCCGCCTATCACTTCGACCCGGTGGCCGGCGCGCGCACGGTGATGGAGACGCTCGGCGTGCTGAACCTCGAGGGGTTCGGCCTCAGCCACACCCACCCGGGACTCGGCCCCGCCGGCGCGCTCGTTTTCTACGCCACCGAGAACCTGTGCGCGAAGCCGGAAAATCTCCGGACCCTCCAGGAATACCGCAGCGCGCACACCCTGCTCATCGACCCGGCCACGCTGCACAACCTCGATATCTTCCAGTCAGCCCGGGGCACTCCTGACGGTTCCCTCCGCAGCGCCATCGACCGTACCGTCACCGCGGCGGGAGCCCGCCTGCTCGAGCGCTGGCTGGCCGCTCCGCCGCTCGACCTGGTGATCATTCGCGGCCGGCAGACCGCGGTCGGCGAGCTGCTCGCGCAACCGAGCCGGCTCGCGGAACTGCACAGCCTGCTGCGCAACGTCCGGGACATTCCCCGCATTCTCGGCCGCCTGCAAAACCGGCTGCGCAATCCCCGCGAACTCGGCGGCGTAAAGGACACCCTCGCCCAGCTACCCGCGATTATCGCCTGCCTGCAGCGGATCGCGACCGAAGGGGTTCCCTCGCCTGAGCTGGCCGGTGAGACCCCATCGGCGGTTCAGGCGCTCCACGCGCGGATCACCGACTTGCCGGCGCTGCGCGACCTGCTCGCCCGGGCGCTGGCCGACGAGCTGCCGGGTGACCTACAGGAAGGCGGCTACATCCGCGCCGGCTACGATGCCGAGGTCGACCGCCTGCGCGGGCTGACCCGCGACAGCAAGACCTGGCTGTCCGACCTCGAGCGCCAGGAGCAGGAACGCACCGGCATCAAGAGCCTGAAGGTCCGCTTCAACTCCGTCTTCGGATATTACCTGGATGTAACCAAGGCCAACCTCCACCTCGTCCCCCCGGACTACATCCGCCGCCAGACAACGGTCGGTGGCGAGCGTTACGTCACCGATTCGCTGAAGCAGAAGGAAAAGGAGATTCTGCACGCCGAGGAAACGGTCGTGTCCCGCGAACTGGAATTGTTTAGCGGTCTCGTTGCCGCCGTTATCGCCGACGGGGCGGCGCTCCAACAGTCGGCCGACGCCCTGGCCGAGCTCGATGTCCTGGCCGGCTGGGCGGAGCTCGCCCGCGAATGGGATTACTGCCGCCCGGAACTCGACGAGAGCGAGGCGTTGGAAATCGTCGAGGGCCGCCATCCCGTGGTTGAGCAGATGCTGAAGGCGCCGGGTGCGTCTCCGGCGATGGGCAGCCAGGCCTTCGTGCCCAATGACACCCAGCTCTCGTGCACCGGGACGCAGATTCTGCTCGTGACCGGTCCTAATATGGCGGGAAAGTCCACCTATATCCGGCAGGTGGCCCTGATCACGCTGCTGGCGCAGATCGGCTGCTGGGTGCCGGCCAGGCGCTGCCGCGTCGGCCTGGTGGACCGCATCTTCTCCCGGGTGGGTGCCAGCGACGACCTCGCCCACGGCAACTCCACGTTCATGGTCGAGATGAACGAGACGGCCAACATTCTTAACAACTACACCGCCCGCAGTCTCATCATCCTTGATGAAATCGGCCGCGGCACGTCGACCTACGACGGACTGAGCATCGCCTGGGCCGTGGTCGAGCATCTGCATCACGAGTCCGAACGCGGGCCGCGCACGCTCTTCGCCACGCACTACCAGGAACTCACGCAGCTGGAGAAGCACCTGCCGCGCCTTCGCAACTGCTCGGTGGCGATCAAGGAGTGGAATGACGACATCGTGTTCGTGCGCCGGGTCGTGCCCGGCGCGGCCGACCGCAGCTATGGCATTCAGGTCGCGCGCCTGGCCGGCCTGCCTTTGACCGTGATCGAGCGGGCCAAACTGATCCTCGGAAAACTCGAGTCCGACGACACCGAGGTCGAGCTGCCCGCCCCCGCCGCCCGCCCGAAGAAGAAGCTCACGGTGAAACCGGGCGACGCCGGGCAGCTGGATCTGTTGTGAACTTCTGCGGTCGCGCGGCGTTGGGCCGCACGGACGGAGGCCTCCGCTTGTGCGCCATTCAGGGGATCGCCGCGTGTTGCGGGCAATTGTCCCGGTTCCACAGTGTCGCGGCGTACCGCCGTTTGTAACGCATTGCGTTACAAACCGGCCCGGCTGGCAACGCGACCATCAGACAACATTTGTCATCTGTTAAATAACAAAGTCCCATGCTGCCACCAGCGATGGCTGAGCGCCGATACCAAGGGTTACACGGCCGGTCGGCGCAGCGCCCAGACCTCGCGGGCCCGCCGGATAGTTTCCGTGAGTACCACGGGGGTGACGGCCTGCTTGGGATCGTCGCCGATGCCTTTGCTGGGCAGCACGTGCGCCTCGATGCAAAGACCGTCGGCGCCGTAGGCAATCGCCGCCAGCGCGCAGGCCGGCACATAGGCGGCCTTGCCGACGGAATGCGAGGGATCGACCACCACCGGCGCCCAAGTGCGCTCCTTGAGCAGCGGCACGATGGACTCATCCGGATGATTGCGGTAGCCATCGAGGGCGGGCGCGGTGCCGCGCGGACAGAGAATGACGCTCGGATTCCCAAAATTGGCGATGTACTCGGCGGCGGAGATGAACTCGTTGAGTGTGCCCATGTGCAGGCTGCGCTTGAGCAGCACCACCGTCTTGCGGCCGGCCACGGCGGCGCCGATCTGACGGAGCAGCGAGTAGTTCAGGGCGTTGCGCGCGCCCACCTGGAGCATCGGCACGCCGGCGTCGAGGGCGAGCCTGAGCTGGTCCTCGTCCATCACCTCGGTGTCGACTGGCAGCCCGGTGCGTCGCGAAGCCTCCATCAGAATCTCGAGCGATTTGTCATCGCCTTGGAACGCGTAGGGATTGGTGCGCGGTTTCCAGACCCCGCCACGCAAGACGTGCGCGCCGGCCTCCTTCACCGCCTGCGCGGTCTCGTAGAAGTAACCGGGGTTCTTGGGGTCAATCGTGCAGTGGCCGGCAATGATCAGCAGTTCCTTTCCCAGGGTGACGCCGCCGATAGCGATCTGGTGGGTTGCCAGGTCCGAGCGGATGTCCAGCAGCTTGAACGGCGACTGGATCCGATCGATTCGTTCAATGTATGGCAGACCCTCCAGCCGGTTGATCATCAGCTCGTCGCGCTCGTCGCCGACGATGGCGTAGATCGTGCGCACCGCGCCGACGATGGGCTGGACGCGGCAGCCGAACGATTCGACGATCTCGGTGACCGCGGTGACCTGCTCAGGGGAAAGACGGTTGGACTTGGGGAGGATCATGAAGGTGGAAAACGTCCGACCCTAGAACGTCCGTTCCCGCTGGCAACAGGAGAAAATCCGCCGCTAGAACCGACGCGCGGCCGGCCCGGACGAGCCTCACGCCTCCAAAGCGGTCACAAACTCTGCCGGCAACGGCGCGGTGGCCGAGAAGTCGAACGTGCGGCCAGCCAGCGCATAGCTGAAGCGCGTGGCGAGCGAGTGGAGAAAGAGCCGCTTGCAGCCAGTGGCCTTGGCGAACTCGCGATTGAGCCGGAAATCGCCGTAGGTCTGGTCACCCACGATCGGCAGCCCGCGCCGGGCGCATTGCACCCGCAACTGGTGGCTGCGGCCTGTCTTCGGGTCGAGCTGCACCAGCGTAAGCGGCGGCGAGCCCGGCCGGCGGCGCAGGACCGAACAATGCGCCTCCGCGGGAATATTTCCGGCCGGACCGGTCCGGATGGTTCCGCCGCGCTTCTCAACTGCCAGCCGGTCCCGCCAGACTTCCTGCTGCGCGCGCGGGGCACCAAACACCAGCGCTTGGTAGACTTTGGTCACCTGGCGTCGGGCGAAATTCTCCTTGATCGATCGGGCGACCGCTTCGCTGGCGGCGGCCAGGATCACTCCGGACGTCGCCGAATCAAGGCGGTTAAGCAGCCAGAGCCGGGCCTCGGCACCGTCCGGTGTGCGCCAGGCGAAACATTCGCGGTCTCGGTCATAGGCGCACGTCAGCAGGGCGCGCGGCTGGTCGCCAGGCGTATTCGGATGGGAGAGCACCCCGGCCGGCTTCGCCATGGCCGCGAGCCCGTTCTCATCCCGTTTGATCAGGCGCACCTGGCGCCCAAGCGGAAGGTTTTCCCAATAATCCGTCGGCAGCGCGCTCACCAGTAATAGAAGGTGAAAGTGATCACCTGGTCCTCCCCCAGCACGGCGACCATTTCCTTCGTCCACGCCCGGTAGGGGGCCCGTTCCTGGATGGCACTGAGCGAAGCGCGCGTGCCGTATTCGCCGGCGTCGCCGTCGACCTTGAGAATCTCCGCGATCTCCCCCTTCGAGTTGAGCCGGAAGCTGATCATGACATGCGTGCTCGGCTTGGGGGAGGTGGCGCTTGAACCCAAGATCCGCTCCCATTGGATCTGGACGATATCGATCAGTTCCTGGAGGTAATCGCCGAATTCGCTGAAATGGGCGTCCACGCCAACCACGCCCGCATTGGAAACGCCGGTCGGCCGCTCTTTCAAAATGGCGGGCCGAACCTGGGTGAGCTTCGGACGCGGCAGCGGCTGAGGTCGCACCGTCTGCGCGGACTTGGCGCCGGCCCCGGCGAGATCGTGGGAGTTCCGATCGCCCGCCACATGCTTGTCGGCGCCGGTCGATGGCTCCGGGAATTTCACAGACTCGGTGCCGAAGGTATCCGGATTGTCGCCTTGGGATTTCAGGAAACCCGGCAGGGGCACCTGCAATTTGGGCTGGGTCTCCGCCGGTTGCTCCGAAGCCTGCTGTTCCTGGGCGGGCGGCGCGGTTGGTGCCGGCTCCGGTTTCTCAAGCCGGCCGGAGACAATCTGTGAGTCATTCTCAAAATCCTTCTTCCCCTCGGTCTTGGGCATGCGCAGCGTGCTGTCCTTGTCGGGCACGGGCTGGGCCGCTTGCTGGTTCTGGGCGGCGAAGTTGTCGGTCTTGTCCGGGATGTTGTTGTTGGCATCCGGATTGGTCTCCACGAAGTGCATCGGCTGGGGGGGCTTGGACGCGAATGCATTGGGCGCAAACTCGACCTCGTACGTGGGGACAGTGGAGCCCGGTTGAACGAAGCGTCCGGGGGAGAACTCGTTGCGGAATAATTGCGGCGCCAGCAGGAGCAGCAGCAGGTGGATGAGCACCGTCCAGAGCAGGCCGACTTGGATGGACCGCGTGTCGGGATCCTTGGACAGGGCGGGCAGCCAATAGCGCTGACGTGCGGTGTTCGGCTTTTCTTCCTGCAACGTGGGCATGTCAATGAGTCTCACCTAAGTCTTAGCACAGACCGCATCGAGTCAAAATTTGTTTCGTTTCTTCTACGGGCAGGCCCACAATATTGGTATAAGAGCCTCGCCAGCCAGCGATAATCAGGTCGGTCCCCTCCTGAATTGCATAGGCTCCGGCTTTGTCCAGCGGATTCACCAAGGAAAGATAGCGCGCGATGACGGCCGCGTCGAGCGACTTGAAGGTGACCTCGCTGGCCACCCCTTCGTCGATCGCCAGCCGGTCGCGCTGCCGCCGGACCGCCAGACCGGTGTAGACCGTATGCGTGCATCCCGAGAGGCGGCCCAGCATCGCCCGCGCCGCGGCAACGTCACGGGGCTTGTTGAGGACGACACCGTCGAGGAACACGGTCGTGTCAACCCCCAAGACCAGCGCCTCCGGACGGCGGGCCGCCACCCATTCGGCCTTGAGCGCCGCATTATGCCGGACCATTTCGCGCGGATCGGAGTCGGGCGACTCGTGTTCGACGACCTCCGCAGGCATCACCTCAAAAGGGACGCCCAAACCGGCCAGCAATTCCCGGCGCCGGGGCGAGGCCGAGGCGAGAATGAGCAGAGGAGGCATATGGGGGGATGGTGACGGGATTTTCTGCCCAACAGGACCGCCCGTAGCGACACCAATCATGCGAGGCGTGCCGGGGGGAGCGTTCACAAATCACCGCCTTGCGGGTTGTCAGACGGCGGAATCACCCTCACTGTAGTCCTTTCGCCAATCCATGCGCATCGGCCTCGCCCAGATCAACACGACCGTCGGGGACCTTTCCGGCAATTCTCGCCGGATCCTCGACGCCTATCGCGCCTTGGCCGCTCAAGGGGCCGAGTTGGTGGTGTTTCCGGAGCTGGTGGTCTCCGGTTACCCGCCGCGCGACCTGCTTTTCAAGCGGCGCTTTGTCACCGACGTTGAGTCCGCAGTGGCGGAGATCGCCGCCGCCGTGGGCGAGGTGCCGGCGCTGGTTGGATTCGTTGAAACCAACACCAGCGGCCAGGGCCGGCCGTTCTTCAACGCCGCCGCCTGGTGCCAGCGGGGCGCGATCGCCGTCGTGGCCCGAAAATGCCTGCTGCCGACCTATGACGTGTTCGACGAAGACCGCTACTTCGAGCCGGCGCCCGAGCCACGCGTCATCGCATTTTCCGGCCGGCGGATCGGCGTGACGATCTGCGAGGACATCTGGACGCATCCGATGATTTCCACCCGCCGCCTCTACCACGGACTGGATCCGATCCGGCAGCTGGCGGCGAAGAAATGCGACGTCGTGCTCAATCTCTCGGCCAGCCCGTGGCACTACGGGAAAGACAATGTGCGCGAAGCGCTGGTGACTGGGGCGGCCAAGGCCATGGGATGCCCGGTGCTGTACTGCAATGCGGTGGGCGGGAACGACGAGCTGATTTTCGACGGCCGTTCTGTGGTGGCTTCGGCGCAGGGGGCGGTGGTCGCCGGCCTGGCTGCTTTTCAGGAGGAGCTTCGGGTGGTCAGTCTCCGCGCAACGCTTCAGGCTGGGGACGCAAACGGCGCGGTCACCGCGTCCTATTCCCAGTCTGAAATGAAGGATGTCTTCGATGCGCTGGTGCTCGGCTTGCGCGACTACGCCGGCAAAAGCGGCTTCAAGAAAGGTCTGGTCGCCTTGAGCGGCGGCATCGATTCCGCGGTCGTCGGGGTGATCGCGGCGGCCGCGTTCGGTCCGGAAAATGTCACCGGCGTCAGCCTGCCCTCGGCCATCTCGAGCGGGCACAGCAGGGACGACGCCCGCATCCTCGCCGGAAATCTGGGCATCACCTTTTGCACCATCGGCATCGCCGAGGCGGTCGCCGCAACGGAAACCGCCCTGGGACCGGTATTCGCCGGGCGGCCGCGCGATGTGGCCGAGGAGAACATCCAGGCCCGGGTGCGCGGGGTTCTCATGATGGCGCTTTCGAACAAATTCGGCTCCCTTCTGCTCACCACCGGCAACAAAAGCGAGGTCGCGGTGGGCTACTGCACGCTTTACGGCGACATGTGCGGCGGGCTCGCGGTCATTTCCGACGTTTTCAAGACGCAGGTCTACTCCCTGGCCCGCTGGATCAACGACGACGCCCGGCGCGCCGGCCACACCCCGCCGATTCCGCAGAGCTCGATCGACAAGCCGCCCTCCGCCGAGCTGCGGCCCGGCCAGACCGACCAGGACAGTCTGCCGCCCTACGACCTGCTCGACGCCATCCTCCGCGGCTACGTGGAGGAAGGGCTGTCGCGCCGCGACCTGATCACCCAGGGTTACGCGGAAACGGTGGTCAACGATGTTGCCCGGAAGGTCGACCTCAACGAATACAAGCGCAAACAAGCCGCGCCTGGTTTGAAGATCACTCCCCTGGCCTTCGGCGTCGGCCGCCGCATTCCCATTGTGCAGAAGTATGTGAGTTGATTCGTGATTTCCCGCATGACCTCCCAGACGCTTTTCAAGCGAGCCAAGCAGCTGATGCCCGGCGGGGTGAACTCGCCGGTCCGCGCCTTCCGCTCGGTGGGCGGCGCTCCGTTCTTCGTCAAGGCGGCGCATGGCGCCATGCTCGTCACCGAAGACGACCGCGAGCTGATCGATTTCGTCTGCACCTGGGGACCCGCCATCCACGGTCACAACCACCCGCGCATCAAGNNCCGCCATTGCCGCCGCGCTTGAGAATGGCACGAGTTTCGGCACCCCGAATCGCTCCGAGGTCGAAATGGCCGAGCTCATCGTCCGCTTTGTGCCATCGATCCAGAAGGTGCGGATGTGCAACAGCGGAACCGAGGCGACCATGTCGGCTATCCGGCTGGCCCGCGGCTTCACGAAGCGCGACAAAATCATCAAGTTCTCGGGCTGTTATCACGGGCACTCCGACTCCCTGCTGATCAAGGCCGGCTCCGGCGCGCTCACGCACGGCCATCCCGACAGCGCCGGGATCCCGGCCGCGTTCGCCCACGAAACCATCGTGCTGCCGTTCAACGACGGCCTGGCGCTTGAGGCCGCGTTTGCCGCCCATCCGCATAAGATCGCCGGTGTGATCGTCGAGCCCTACCCGGCCAACGTCGGCTTGATTCTGCCGGCCCCGGGCTACCTGCAATACCTGCGCACGCTCTGCACGGCGAACGGCGCGCTGTTGATCTTCGACGAAGTCATGACGGGCTTCCGGCTCGCCCGCGGCGGCGTGCAGGAGATCGAGAAAATCACCCCTGATCTGACCACGCTCGGCAAAATCATCGGCGGCGGCCTGCCGGTCGGCGCCTTCGGCGGCCGGGCCGAAATCATGGACTGGCTGGCGCCGCTCGGCCCCGTGTATCAGGCCGGCACGCTCAGCGGCAATCCGCTGACCATGGCCGCCGGCATCGCCGCGCTTAATCTGCTGGAGGAGGTCGATCCCTACCCGCGTCTCGAAAGGCTGGGCCGGCAGGTGCAGGGCGCGCTGCTGGCCGCGGCCCGCCAGAAGGGCCTGCCCCTGCAAGTGCCGCAGGTCGGTTCCATGTTTGCCGTCTTCTTCAACGCGAAGCCCGTGCGCGATTATGCCACCGCCCTCCGGAGCGATGCCAAACTCTTCGCCCGGTTTTTCCATGGCTGCCTTGAGCGCGGCGTCTATCTGCCGCCGAGCGCGTACGAAACCGCCTTCCTGAGCACGGCCCATGAAGGTCCCGCGATCGACCGCGCCTGTCAGATCATGACCGAGGCATTCAATGCGCTCTAAGTTCCGCCGCGATGGGACGTAGAATGATCCGATGAACCGATCGCTGCTGAGCCTGTTCGGCGTGCTTTGCGCCGCCCCCGCCCTGGCGCCGGCGCAGCCGGTCGGGGCGCCGATCATGCGGCTTGGGGAGATCCGGCCCGGCATGAGGGGCGAGGTCTGGACCGTCTTCCATGGCATCCGGCCGGAGCCATTCACGGTCGAGGTGGTCGGAGTCATTCGCAATGCCCTGGGCCCGGGAAAGAACATCATCCTGGGCCGGTTGACCGACGCGCGGGTGCAAAAGATGGGGGCGGGCGCGGGGATGAGCGGCAGCCCGCTTTATATCGACGGCCGGCTCGCCGGCGCCCTGTCCTACCAGTTGCAGCGCTTTGAAACGATTCCCCATGCCGGGTTCACGCCCATCGAGGATCTGATGGAGGTCAGTCGTCTGCCCGATGTGCCGCGAGATTCGCTCCGCGAGCCCATTCCGTTCGGATTACCGGATTCCGTCGGCCGGCTCCGCTCCACGGGCGGCCCGGTGGCAGCCGCCGGGCTGGATTCACCGTTCCAGGCGTTGACCCCGGTGTTCACCCTGAGCGGAATCGACCCGGAGGTGGCCTCGCTGTTCGCGGCGCAATTCAGCGCCTTGGGGCTCAACACCGCCGCGATCGGCGGCTCGTACGCTTTTCAGGCGGCGCCAGCCGGCGGGAGCCAGGGGCTGGAGCCGGCGTCCCGTGATTTTCCCAAGACCCTGCGTCCCGGTGATGCCATCTCGGTCGCGCTCGCGATTGGCGACATCACGATCGCCGGTACGGGCACCGTCTGCCGAGTCGACGGCCAACACGTGCTCGCCTTCGGTCATCCGCTGATGCGCCTCGGTGCGGTCGACCTGCCGATGGCCGCTTCCGAGGTGATCACCATCCTGCCGAGCCTGATGAACTCCTTCAAAGTTGCCAATGTGGGACCGATCATCGGCACCATCAGCCAAGATCGCCTTTCCGCGGTTTACGGCGAAGTCGGCCGCCTGCCGGACATGATCCCGATCGAGGTCACGGTGCCCACCCTTCGCGGGACGCACACCCTGCGCTTTGCCGTCGTGCGCCACCCGCAGATCGCGCCGGTGATCGCCGCCGCCGGGTTGACCCAAGCCATCATGGGTTCGAATGATGCCGGGCTCGCCGAGGGTTTCCGCATCCACCGGCAGGTGACTTTTCCCGGCGGCCGGACGGCGTCCGCCGACAACCTGTATGCGGGACCGCAGGGGTTTACCGCCGGGCTGGGTGAGTTCGTGCGCGATCTGACCGATTGGCTGCAAAACCCCTTCGAGCGCGTCCACCCCAGCAAGGTCGTCTTTGCGGTGGAGGCGCTCGACCACAACCCGCTTTCGACTCTTGAGGTCGTGCAGCTCTCCCGCGCAACCGCTGGCCCGGGAGACACGGTCCAGGTGACGCTCACCTGGCGCGACTACCAGCAGGTGCGGTCGACGCAGACGGTTAACCTGCCGATCGATCGCGCCTGGTCGGGCAAGGCCCTTGAAGTCGTGGTGGCGGGCGGCCCGCTGCTCGATGAACTCACCGGCCGCCCGCGCACCATGCAGGCGTCCCAGATCCGCAGTTTCGACGAATATCTGTCCGCACTTGAGGACAACCGCCGCACGGATGGGCTCTATGTGGCCGTGGTGGAGAAGGCCGAGGTCCTTCTCGACCAAACCCAGCCGACGTTCGACTACCCGGGTTCAATTTCCCGCATCGCGCACGCGGCCGACGAACAGCGTTTTCAGCGCCACGAGGCGGTCGTGCCGCTGTGGGAGCAACACCTGCTCGACGGCCGGGTGATTCCCGCCAATGTCCGGCGCCCGCTGCAGGTGACAGAGTAGACCGCGACAATGCCCGCGTACGTCCAACGATCGAGCCGACACCACCGCAGCGGCCCAACTCGCAATCCAGTCATGAACCGACCAAGTCGTTTTCCGTTTCGGCAGAGCTTTCTCGCATCCCTGGCGTTTTATCTGGCCAGCGCATCACCGGGCGCCGATCCGCTCACCAAGCGCCTGGAGATTGATTTCGGCCGGGATGTCGCCAGTCGCGAATTGAAGGGACTCGCCACGCGCTCCGACGGGCGCATCGTGCCCGGCCCGGCGCTGACGGAGCTGGCCGGCCCCGCGATCGGCGAGTTGCTGTGGACGCTCGAACCCGCCGGCGGCGCCGGCCGGGGCTGGCTCGTTGGCACCGGCCCCGAAGGCAGGATCATCGAAGTGGCTCTGAATGGCGTCACCTTCACCACGCGCGAGCTGGCGCGGCTGGCCGAGCCACAAGTCTTCGCCGTCAAGACCCTGCCCGATGGAACGCTGCTCGCAGGCACGTCGCCAACGGGTGCGTTTTACTTTTTGAAGAACGGCAAACCCTCCGCGCGCGTTGTGCTCCCGGTCGATTCGGTTTTCGACATCGTGCTCCTTTCGGACGTCAGCAGCAGTGCGCAACCCTCCACCCAAGGCTCGAAGCCGACGATCTCCTCCGCCCTCGTGGCCACTGGTGGTCCCGGCCGCATCTATCGCGTCGATCTGGCGAAATTCGCGGCTGCCGGCATCAACGCCGCCAGGATCACCGATCCCGCGCAGCTCGCCGCCAAAGGCATCACGCTCTTCGGGGAGATCCGCGACCACAACGTCCGGCGGCTCGCGCTGCTGCCCGATGGCAGGATTGCCGCCGGCTCCGCGCCCAAGGGAAATGTCTATCTGTTTCCCGCGCCGGGCGCCGCGCCCGCCGGACCCTCCGCGAAAATGGCTGCGCCGGTCATTTTGCAGGAAAACCGCGAAGCCGAGGTCACCGACCTGCTGAGCGAGCCGAACGGAGATCTCTACGCGAGCATTGTGTACTCCGTCGCCTCTGGCGAACGCCGTATCACCCGGCCGGAGTCTCTCCCGAAACCCGCCCCGGCCGCTCCGGGCAGCCCGGAGGCCGCGCCGGGCACTCCCCCGCCCGCGGCACCTGCGCCGCCGCCGGTGCCCGAGGCCCCCCGACCGGAGCGGTTTTCCGGCCGCAGCGCGGTGTTCTATTTTCCCGCCGACGGCTTTCCGGAGCAGCTGTTCTCGCGGAGCGGTCTGGCCTTCTACCGGCTCGCCCGTCATGGCGACCTCCTGCTGGTGGCAGCTGGCGAGCAGGGCGAGGTCCTTGGCTGGGACCTGAAGAACCGGATGAGCCTGACTTTTGCCGGCAGCGTTGGCTCACAACTCAATGGACTGGTCGCTCTGCCCGGCTCCACCGGCGGGTTTCTCCTTCTGCGGAACAACGCGCCGGGCCTGGCGCGGCTCGACTTCGCCGGTATGGCGACGCGCCAGCTGGAGACAAACCGCCTCGATTTGGGTCTTCCCGCGGAATTGGGGAATCTGCGGTTTGCCAAGCTGCGCAACATCGCGCTCGAGGCAGTCCAGGTGGAGGCGAAAACGAGTCTGGGCTCGGACGAGACCGAGGGCTGGACCGATTGGACCAGGCTCGCCATCCGCGACGGCGCCCACTACGGCGCCGGGTTGCGCGGCCGCTACTTGAAATTGAAGGTCGCGGTTCCCGCCGGTGCGCAGGACTTCCAGATTGACACCGCCACCTTATATCACCTGCCGCAGAACCGCCGGCCCGTCCTCACCGACTTTCGCGTGCTGCCGCCCAATCTGGCGCTTAATCCCGCCCCCGAATTCTCACCCCCGCCGTTCACCACCCTCGGCCAGATGATCACTCCCAACCAGCCAACTCCTGGCGGGGAAGGCACGCCGGATGGTAAACGCAAGAACGGTTTTCTTGGCAGCCAGTTGGTGGCCGAGCCCGGCAGCCAGGTCGTCTACTGGATGGTCGCCGATGCCGACGGCGACACGCTCGCCTACACGTTCTCCATCAAACGGGCTGACGCCGCGGAGTGGACCGACCTCGCCGTCAACATCGGCGATAATTACCTGCAGTTCGGCACCTCGGCTCTGCCCGACGGGCTCTACCTCACCCGGCTGATTGCCGCCGAGCAGGCGCCCCGCCCCGCGACGCAGCGCCTGCGCGTCGAATTTGAAACCGACAATCTGGTCGTCGATCACACGCCGCCGGAGATTCTCGACGCCGCTGTGCGGCGCGACGGCGCGAGTCTGTTCGTGACGGTGCACGGGCGCGACGCGCTCTCCTTGCTCGATGGGGCCGAGTTTGTCTTCAACAACGGATACCGGGAACGCGTGCGGCATCCGATGGACGGCATCAACGATGGCCGTGAGGAGACCTACGAGCTGCAGATTTCCGGCGCCAAGGTGATCGGTGCCACCTCGGTGGAGATTCATCTCTCCGACGAACCCGGCAACGCGGTCGTGCGCCGGCTGGTGCTGCCGTAAGCCGCCGCCCGGCGGTTGGAGCGCGCGCCCTGCCGCAGCGGGCGCTCCGGCGTTGCCGCGATCGATTCGTGGCGGCAGCCGCGATGTCAACTATTAGTTGACAAGTTCCTCCCGCCTGAGCCCGCCTGGCCTCCACGCCCCCACGAGCGGTTCAGCGCACCGGGGCGCCGGCCGGTTTCAGCGCGACGGACGGCTCTTCGTACAGCATGGGCTGCCGCCGGCCCGCAAGGACCACAATGCACAACTCTGTTCAACCTTGAACAAAGTTGTGCACGGACAGACGAACCCGCCAAAGAGGAGGACTTCCACGCACCCGCACGCACATCTGACCGTTGCGGCAGGCGCGGGCGCACCGCGTATGCCCGCGGAGCGCGGCGGCGGTTGACCGCCTGTGAGCCGATCTACTTCGAAGCCTCGGCCACCGGTTTCAGCGGGACGTACGGCTCTTCGTGCAGATTGGGCTGCCGCCGGCCCACGAGGAGCTCCACCCACCCACGCATCGACGCCAGCACGACCAGGGCAACCAGCACCAGGAATACCCCGGTGACGACGGCATCCACGTGATTGTTGAACGCCTGCTGGCGCCAATCGGCAATTTGCGCGGCAGTGCCGCCCGCCGCAATCTGCCGCTCATAGCTGACGGCAAGGCTCAGGAAGCCCAGGCGCGGTTCGGGTGAGAAAATCTTCATCCAGCCGGCGGTCATCGTGACGGTAAGAAGCCAGGCCAGCGGCAACAGCGACACCCATAGATATCGCTTCCGGCCCATCTTGATGAGCACGGTGGTTCCGAGGGCAAGCGCGATGACCGCGAGCAACTGGTTGGCCACGCCGAAAATGGGCCAAAGCGAATTGATGCCGCCCAGCGGGTCGACCACGCCCTGGTAGAGAAACCANNAAAAGCGCCTCAAACATGATGGCGAAGTGGTACCACAGCGCCAGGGCGGCCTTGCTGCCAAGCACGCCCGCGAACATGTGCGCCATGCCCACGGCAAAGGTGGGCGCGCCGCCGGTGCGGCCAACCATGGTGATCTCGCCCACCGAGTCGGCCAGCTCCCGCATCTGCGCCGCCGTAACGGGGAAACCCAGCGCCGTGACCTGCTGGGTCACCGCCGTGATGTCGCCCTTGATGTTGATGGCGAAATACTGGCCCGGCTCCAGCGCGGCCGCCGCAATCAGTGCCATCACGCCCACCAGCATCTCGGTGATCATGCCGCCATACCCGACGAACCGGATGTCGCTCTCCCGGGCGAGCAGTTTCGGGGTGGTTCCCGAGGCGACAATGGAATGAAAGCCCGACACCGCGGCGCANNGCGATGGTGATGAAACAAAACGGGAAGACCGGGCCGGCGAAGACCGGGCCACTGCCGTCAATGAACCGGGTGAGCGCGGGCATGCGCAGCGGCGGAGCCAGCAGCACGATGGCCAGCCCGAGCAAGGCGACCGTGCCAAGTTTCATGAACGTGCTCAGGTAGTCCCGCGGCGCGAGCAGGAGCCACACGGGCAGCACCGAGGCCAGGAAACCGTAGCCCATGATCCACCAGGCGAGCGTCGTCCCCTTGAGGGTCAGCGCGTCCGCCAGCATCGTGCCGTGAATCCACTGGCCCCCGGCGACCGCCAGCAGCAGGCCGGCGAAACCGAACACGCTCACGAGCCCAATCTTTCCCGGTGTCAGATAGCGCAGGCTCAGTCCCATGAGCACCGCGATCGGCATGGTCGCAGCGATGGTGAACAGGCCCCAGGGACTCTCGGCCAGCGCCTTCACCACGACGAGGGCCAGCACCGCGAGCAGGATGACCATGATGGCGATAATGCTGATCAGGGCGAGAAAGCCCGCCAAGGGCCCGACCTCCTCGCGCACCATCTGGCCAAGCGATTTGCCTCGCCGGCGGATCGAACAGAACAGGATGATGGAGTCGTGCACGGCGCCGCCGAGGGTCGCACCGATGAGGATCCACAACATGCCCGGAAGGTAGCCGAACTGCGCGGCCAGCACCGGTCCGACGAGCGGACCCGGTCCGGCGATCGCCGCGAAGTGGTGTCCAAACACGATCCAGCGGTTGGTCTGAACGTAATCACGGCCGTCTTCATGCACGACGGCTGGCGTCGCGCGCAGCTCGTCGACGGTCAGCACCCGGGCCATCAGCCAGGCACTGTGGAAGCGCCAGGCGACGGCGAACACGCATACGGCGGCCACCACCATCCAGAGCGCGCTGACCGGCTCATTCCGCGTCCAGGCAAGAAGCGCGATCGAGGCGGTGCCGACCAACACGACCAGCGTCCAGATCAACACGCGGGACCAACGGGGCAGGATCAAGCCTTTCATGAGGAGAGACGATGCTTCGCAAAGCCACGATGGTCACGCCACGCCGGTTTTCGATGAAAAACCCGGCGGCGGGCGCCCGGCCCATCATCTCGGGCCAGCCGCCCCCACAGCGCGGCCAGCTCCGGTCAGGTTCAGGTCGGCCGGTTCCCGGCGATGGATTGAACTCGAACAGGCGCAGTCATCGTGGTTCGCTCATCCCAACCCGTCACCTCCCATGGCTGTTTCGAAACCCGCGGTTCCCGCCAGTGCTGATTCCGTGATGCGCCTGTCCCGCGCCTTTATGGAGTCGCGCGTGCTCCTCACGGCGGCGGAGCTCGACCTGTTCACCGAACTCAGCCGCCATCCGCGGACGGCCGCGGCGCTGGCGGAAGCCCGTGCCTGGCAGCCCCGGCCGCTTGCCGTGGTGCTCGATGCCCTCGTGGCGATGGAACTGCTGTCGAAACAGGACGGAGTCTATCGCTGCGAGCCAACGGTTGGGGAGCAACTCTCCGCGAGCAGTCCCACCTCGGTTTTGGCCAGCGTGCGGCACGCGGCCGTCCTGTGGGACCGCTGGTCGACGCTGACCACCCGGGTGGCCGGCGGCGCACCTGGCCCCCGTTCGGATGACGCGCGGGCATTCATTGAGGCGATGCACGCGGTCGCCCGCCCGCTGGCTCCGCGAATGGTCGCGGCGGTCCGACCCGCCGGCACAAAGCGCCTGCTCGATCTGGGGGGCGCCTCCGGCACCTACACGCTGGCATTCCTGGAGGCGGTTCCCGGGCTGCACGTCACGCTGTTCGATCGGCCCGAGGTCATTCCGCTGGCCCGCGAGCGGTTGGCCGCCGGCGACTGTCTCGACCGGGTGACGCTCGTGCCCGGAGACTATCTGGCCGACCCGCTGCCGGGCGGACAGGACCTCGCCTGGCTGTCCGCCGTGATCCATTCCAACGGACCGGAGGAGAACCTGGCGTTGTATCGCCGGGTGTTCGCCGCCCTGGTGCCCGGCGGACGGATCGTGATTCGCGACCACGTGATGAACGAAGACCATACCGCCCCACGGGCCGGCACGCTGTTCGCGATCAACATGCTCAGCGCCACGTCGCGCGGTCGGACCTACAGCTATCGCGAGATTGCCGGGGCGCTGGCCGAGGCGAACTTCACCGGCGTCCGCCTGCTGCAGGGCGGCGAATCGATGGACGCGCTGGTGGAAGCCCGCAAGCCGGTCTGAAGCGGCGGCGGTCGCGCCCTTCACAATTCTGCTTGTCGTTGGTTTCACCCCGGACAAAACTCCCGCGTTCGGCGCGCCGGGCATTCGCGGTTCACCCGCCGTTTCCCCGCCAACCGTCCGGAGATCAATCAGCCGATGAACGAGCACACGATCAGCGTAACGCGACCCGTCGAACGGGCGCTCGAGCGGGTCAAGCAGGTGCTGTTCCGGCCCTTCGATCTGGGTAAGTGGTTCGCGATCGGGTTTTGCGCGTGGCTGGCCTATCTCGGGCAGACGGGGGCCGGGTTCAATTTCAACACGTTCGGAAGAAAGCACGCGAGCGGAGCGGATTTTCGGCAGCAATTCGACCGGGTTCAGGATTATGTAATGGCCAACCTCTATTGGATCGCGCCGCTGGCGGTCGCCGTCGTCGTTTTCTGTCTCGCCCTGTGGGTGCTCCTCACGTGGTTGCACAGCCGGGGGGAATTCATGTTTCTTCACTGCGTCGCGGTGAACCGCGCGGAGATTGCTTTGCCATGGAGCGAATTTGCCCACGAAGGCAACAGCCTGTTTTGGTTCCGCCTCGGAATCGGCCTGCTTTCGATGGTGGTGATCTGGCCGCTGCTGATCCTCGGTGGGCTGACGGTCTTTCACATGGCGATGGACGAGAGCTGGAATGTTCACGGAGTGGCGACCGCGGTCGGCTTCGGGCTGGCCATGGTGTTTGCGGTGGTTGTTTTCGGAATCATCAGCAAGCTCACGAACGATTTCGTGATTCCCATCATGCGCCTGCGGCGCCAGCGATGTCTCGCGGGCTGGGCGGCAATCCGCCGCCTCTTTTCGCGCTATCTGGGGGAACTGGTGCTCTATTTCCTGTTTCAGATTGTCCTCGGTATTGCCATCGTTTTCATCGTGCTGGCCGCCGTGCTCGTGACTTGCTGCGTGGCGGGATGCTTCCTTGCCCTCCCCTATTTGGGGACGGTGCTGCTCCTGCCAGTGCTGGTCTTCAAGCGGGCATACTCCCTTCACTACCTGGCGCAGTACGGCGCGGAGTACGACGTGTTTTCGCCGCCCGCACCACCGACGGGCGCGGCACCCTCCCCACCGATTCCGTGACGGGACCGGCGCGGGGAGAACCCCGGACTTCCCGGCGCTTCAGACGGGCGGCTTGGGCGCCGCCGACAGGACCCTCTCCAACCGCGCCAGCAGCGTTTCCACCGCAAATGGCTTGGCGAGGAATCCCGCAAGCTCCAGCCGGCTGATCTTGCTGGTCAGCGCCTCGTCGCCCGCGCCGCTGATCCCGATGACCCGCACTCCGGGGTCGATCTTCCGCAACTGCTGAACCAGGGTCGGCCCATCCATCTCCGGCATCATCATGTCGGTGATCACGACGCGGATGGCGGCCGGCTCGCGCTCGAACAGCGGCAACGCCACCGCGCCCCCGGAGGCGACCAGCACGCGATAGCCATGACGCTCCAGCACCCGGCGGATCAGCTCGCACACGGCCGCCTCATCGTCGACCACCAGGATGGTCTCCCCCTGCCCCTCGGGACTCCGGCCCGGCGCCGCCGCGGCGGAACCGACCTTGGGCCCGGTCGTGGCGGGCAGGTACAGCTCGAACCGCGATCCCTGCCCCACGGTGCTTAGGACCCGCACAAAACCGCCGTGGCTGCGCGTGATGCCGCTGACGGTCGACAGGCCCAGTCCCGTACCCTTGCCATGGGCCTTCGTGGTGAAAAAGGGCTCGAAAAGCCGCTCAAGATTCTCGGGGGCAATGCCGTCACCAGTATCCGATACACTGATACAAACGTGAAGACCGGGCTTCGCGCCCGGCGCCGCCTGGGCCATCTTCTCATCAACGGCGACCGCTTGCGCCGCCAGCGTCAGCACGCCGCCCGCCGGCATGGCGTCCCGGGCGTTCAAACAGAGGTTCAGAATCGCCTGATGCAGCTGGGTCGCGTCGCCGAGGACGAGGGCCGGCGTTTCCGGCACGCGGCGGTCGATCCGGATGTTCTTCGGAAACGTTTCCCCGGCCATCCTCGCCATCTCCTCGAGGAACAGCCCCGGCGGCAGCGGCACCCGCTCCCCCTGCACGCCCCGGGCGAAGGTCAGCACCTGCTTGACGATGGCCGCGCCGCGCCGGACGCTGGTCTCCATCGTATCCAGCAGCGTCCGGCTGTCGCGGCTGAGGTTGTCCGTCCGGAGCAGCGGCATGGCCATCAGGATCGGCGTGAGCACGTTGTTCAGGTCGTGCGCGATGCCGCCGGACAGCGCCCCCAGGCTCTCGACCCGCTGGGCTCGCAGGAACTGGGCTTCGAGCTGCTTCTTTTCCGTGATATCCGTGGCGATGGCGAACACCGCCCGCGGCTGCCCCTGTTCGCCGCGCACGAGCGTCAGCCGCGTAAACACCATCACCTCGCGTCCGGCCTTGGTCCGTTGGCGCCGTTCGCCGGTCCAGTTGCCCTGCTCGACCAGTCCCGCCGTTTGGTCCCCCGCCGTCTTCGCGTCGGCGGAGAACAAGTCCGCGGCATTGCGGTTCAGCACCTCGGCCAAGGTCCACCCGTACAGGCGCTCGGCACCCTGGTTCCAGTAGAGGATGGCACCGTCGAGGGTCGTGACATAAATCGCATCATTGGCGGTATCGAGCAACTCCGCCTGTTCCCGGATCTTCGCCTCGGCCTGCCGGTTCGCGGTGGTGTCGACGATCACCCCGTCCCAGACCGTGGTGCCGTCCGGCAGAGAACGCGGCGTTGACATGCTCCGCATCCAGACCGTCCGGCCTCCGATCAAGCCGCGTCCCTCCCAGTCCCACGCACAATGCTCGCGGATGGTGGTGGCGAGCCGCGCGTTGAATTCCGCCCGGTCGTCCGCGTGGATCATCCGGAACAGCGCGTCGGGATCGGCCAGAATCGCCGATGGTTCGAGGCCGAGCACCATCCGGATGCTCTCACTGACATATTGAAACCCGGTCAGCCCGTCGGGCCGGGCGGCGAACCGGAAGATGATGCCGGGCATGTTGGCCGAAAGGCTGGCCAGCTGGGCGGACTGCTCCGCCAGCCGGGCCTCCGTGCGTTTCTGCTCCGTGACGTCCTGGATCACGCCGATGACAATGCCGTTGGCGCGGTCGTATTCCGCGACGGAACGGATGTCCACAATCGCCCCGTCCGTGCGGCGGGAGATCTGAAACTCCATGGCGTAGGGTTTGTCTCTTTCGATCAGGTCGTGCAGCGCCTGGTTCAGCGCCGCCCGGAACTCCGGTCGCGGGACGGTCTGAATATCGGCAATGGTGTATTGGCGATCGTCGAAGCCATAAATGCGCCGCGCCTCCGGTGACGCCCAGACCTGGTCGTTCCGAAGGTCAAACGCCCAGCTCCCGGCCTGCCCGATGCGTTCGGCATGCTCGAGCCATTGGCGGACGCGGTGCATCTCCTCCTCCGTCCGCCGGCGTTCCGCGATGTTGCGGACCACTCCGATCATCTGCACCACCCGGCCAGCCTCGTTCGACATCAGCGTGGTGACCACTTCGACGGGCACCAGGGAGCCGTTCCTGTGCAGCAGGTCCATGGTATCGGTCTGGACCCTGACCGATTCGTCGCCCGCCTCGAGAGCGGCGATGCGCCGCGGCAGGATCTCCGCCGCGAACCGGGCAGAGACCGGCGCGAGCGGGCTGGTCTCGCCGCGCGCCATCACCTCCTCGGAGGTGAACCCGATCAGCCGGCAGACGGAAGGACTGAGAAAACTGTACCGGCCGGATGCCAGGTCCCGGATCCAGATCAGGTCGGCGGAGTTCTCGCCGATGAGCCGGAGGTGTTCATCCCTCGCCCGCAAGGCGACCTCGATGTGTTCCCGGGCCTGCGCATCCCAGCGCATCAGCAGGTAGAGCAGGAGCGCGCTGCCGAGTACAAACGCCCAGCCCTTGTAGTTCTGGATCCGCGTCAGCAGGTGCGGGTCGGTCACCACGGCGGCGAGCAGCCAGTCGGAAGAATAGATCCACAGTCCGCCACAAAGCGCATAGATGCCCGCGATCCTGAGGGCTGAGCGGCGGCCGACCCGTTTGGCCCGCCGGGCGGCAAGAACAGCCCCACTGCCGTCCCCCAGGGGAGACCGGGGCGGCACCACGCCCGCCCGACTTTCCGGGTGGTCGCGGCGGGGCGCTGCTGGCTCGAATGGCGGCGACTGCATGGGTGGGATCGTCAGTGGTGGCCGGCGATAAAATCATCCCCCCTCATTATGGCAATGGCCTTCGCAAGAAGGCCGCCCCGGACCCTGACGCCCATGACCGGTGGCTGGACGGTGAATCCCGCCGCCTCCCAGCCGGGCTCTTGAACCAGAACTGTGGTTGTCCCAGCGGAACATAAACCGCTAGCGGCATGAAGCAGGAAGCCTTCTGCTGGCCAGCAGAACGGCCGATTTCTCCCTCTGCAATCCCCCTCCGCCGGGCCTGTTATGAAGGTCGCGCGCACCGGTCGGCCGTAGCTTTATGCGCAGGCTGAAGCGCGCTTCCTGCCGAGGCGCGGGACCGGCTCAAGCCCGCGGGTGGGCCTGCTCGTAGATCTTCTTCAGATGGGCCACGCTGACATGGGTATAAACCTGGGTGGTCGCCAGATTGACGTGGCCAAGCAGTTCCTGCACGAGGCGCAGGTCGGCCCCGGCATTGAGAAGATGGGTGGCGTAGCTGTGGCGCAGTTTGTGTGGTGTCATGTCCATCGGCAGGCCGGCGAGCGCGAGGTAGCGCTTGAGCAGAAGCTGGACCTGGCGCACGGGCAGGCGTTCGTGGCGGGAGTTTATGATCACCGGCGCCCCCGGCGAGGTGTCGCGCGCAAACTCCCCGCGCCATTTCTGGAGCACCGCCAGCGCCATCCGGCCAAGGGGGCACAATCGCTCTTTCCGGCCCTTGCCCAACACCCGGGCCACACCGGTTTCGAAGTCAACTTGGCTGTAATTCAACCCGGTCAGTTCGCTGATCCGCAGGCCGCCGCCATAGAGCAGCTCGATGACCAAGCGATCGCGCCAAGCCGTGAAACCGTCCACGCTCTGGTTCTCAAGCAGCCGCTGCGGACCCGCCAGCAAATCGATCATCTGTTTTTCGGTCAGGAATTTCGGCAGCGGGCGGGCGAGTTTGGGCAACGGCACGCCGACGAGGGGATTGCGCCGCAGCCGACCGCGTTGCAGCCAGAACTTCCAGAAGGCGCGCAATCCCGAAACGTGGTTGTGGAGCGTGCGCCGGCCGTAGCGCCGCTGGCCCTCGATCACAAAGTCGCGGATCTCCCGGGCTTCCAGCCGGTCGAGCCCGCGGTCGGCGAGGCCGCTGCGGTTCAGCCAGCGCCAGAAATCCTCAAAAGCCTGCCGGTAGTTCCGAACGGTGTAGCGCGAATAGCGGCGCTCCTTGGCCAGGTGATCGAGGAACGGCGTGAGCCATAGCGCGGCGATGTCGGCCGGGATGGTGGTGACCGTGGCCCGAGGTCCGCTGTCGCCCGCGGGGTTCATGGCGGCATGGCGGAGTCTAGGCGGAGGCGCCTCCGACCCGGACCTCCACCTCGCGCATCACCCGCACAGTCTCTTTGCGCAGGGCGCCCTCCGGATCCAGGTCCTTCACCCGGGCGGCCGCCGCCAGCTCGAAGAGCCCGCGGCCGAGCGTATCCTCGCTCAGGCCGGCGCCGAGCTCGCGGATCCTCGCGACGTCGACCAATCCCGTGACCGGGAGCTGCTTCTTGTCGAGCTGTTTCCAAACTGCTTCGGCAAACATGAGGGCCGGCAGTTGCGGGGGCAGATGTTTGAACACGGCCGGCTCGGTCTTGCCGGCGGCCTGCCTCTCGGTCCGCTTGATGGCGTCCCACTGCACGAGGACCTCTTCGGAGGTCCTGAGCCGGTCGGGGCCGAAGACATGCGGATGCCGCCGCACGAGCTTCTCGTTGATCTCATTGGCCACGTCATCGAAAGTGAACTCGCCCTGCTCCGCCGCCAGCTGCGCATGGAAGATCACCTGCACGAGCACATCGCCGAGCTCCTCGCGCATGTGGGGGAGATCGCGGCGCTCGATGGCGTCGAGCAGCTCGCTGCATTCATCGATGAGGCAGCGGGCGAGCGTCTGATGCGTTTGCTCCCGGTCCCACGGGCACCCGTCGGGCGCGCGAAGCCTGGCCACGGTTTGGCGGAGATCGTCAATGGCACTCATGCGGAAAAGCGGAGGTAACCACGAAACCTGCCAAACACACCAAAAAAAGTTTCCCTTTGCGCATGCTTCCGGTGTTTCGTGGTGCCTGCACATGGACAAGCTCGCCGAGATCATGGCGCACAAGCGCCGGGAAATCGCCCCCCTGGTGCGCCCGGTGTCCTCGGCCGAGCTGGCCCGGGCCGCCGCGGGCCGGCCCGGGCCGCCGTCCCTGGCGGCCGCACTGCGTCGGGGCGACGGCCGGCTTGCGATCCTCGCGGAATTCAAGCGCTGCTCGCCCTCGGCAGGCGAGATCAGGGCTGGTATTTCGCCAGGGGAGCAGGCCGGGAAATATCAGGCAGCGGGAGCCGACGCGCTGTCCATCCTCACTGATTCAAAGTATTTCGGTGGTTCGATCGAGGACCTGCGCCAGGTGACAGCTTATTCTCGGCAGGTGCCGCCCGCCCTGCCCTGCCTGCGCAAGGATTTCATGGTGCACCCGATCCAGGTGCTCGAGGCCTGCGAGGCCGGCGCCAGCGCCATTCTTCTCATCGTGCGGGCGCTGGCGGCGGACGAGCTCCGCGCCCTGCATGACGCCGCGCTGGCCGCCGGGCTGGGCGTGTTGTTTGAGATCCACGACGAGGCTGACCTGGAGACGGCCCTCCGTCACGGGGCGAAGATGATTGGCGTGAACAACCGCGACCTCACGGTGTTCAAGACGGATCTGGCGATCAGCGAGCGACTCATTCCGCGCTTTCCCCCGGACATCGTTGCCGTCAGCGAAAGCGGCATTCTCACCGGCCGCGAGGCGGCCCGAGCCCGGGCCGCCGGCGCCCACGCTGTCCTGGTGGGTGAAGCCTTGATGAAGGCGCCCGATCCGGCCAGCCTCATTGCGGAATTCCGGATGGCATGATCACGGGGGCAGATCCTTCCCTCCCAGTCACGCCTCCCGGGGTGCTTTCGGGAACGCCCGCAGCGATTGACCGCGGAGGACTGATGGGAAACCGACCGACACCATGCCACTGACACCGACCGAAACCCTCGCCTTGCTGGACCACCTCGGTCTCAGGCCCAAGCGGTTTCTTGGGCAGAATTTCCTCGTCGACGGCAACATCGTCCGCAAGTCGCTCGAGCTCGGCGAGGTCCGACCAGGCGAGGCCATCGTGGAGATTGGCCCGGGGCTAGGCACGCTGACTTCGGCCCTGCTGGATGCGGGCGCCGAGGTCTGGGCGGTTGAGAAGGATCGCCGGCTAAGCGAATATCTCATGGCGACGCTTCCGCCACGGTATCCCGGGCGTCTGCACTTGGTGGAAGGCGACGCTGTCCAGGCCCCGCTGGCCGGGCTGCCGAGAGAGCGCGCGACGGCGGGCTTCAAGATCGTCGCCAATCTGCCATATGCGATCTCCACTCCATGGATGGATGCCGTCCTTTCCGGTCCGCCACCCACCCGCATGGTGTTGATGCTCCAGCGGGAGGTAGCTGACCGTTACGCGGCGCGGGCCGGCACCAAGGCCTTCGGGGCCATCTCCATTTTCCTGCAGGCGGCCTACGATTTCGCGCCCGGGCATCGGGTTGCCGCTGCCTGCTTTCATCCGCGTCCTGAAGTCGATTCCTGCCTGCTGGTGCTCGAGTGCCGACCGGCACCGTTCTTCTTCGCCCCGCCAGTCAAGGCCCTGATCCGTCTTGGTTTTCAGCAGCGGCGCAAGCAGATCGGCTCGCTGTTGCGAACCCGGCTGGCGGACGGTGCCCGCGCGGCCTGGCTCGCCGATCTGTCTGGCGCCGGACTCGGCCCCCACGCCCGCCCGGAGCAAATTCCAGTGGCACTTTGGAAAAAACTGCGAGTCACATGAGGGTGCGCATGTCATGATTGCGTAGGGACTTGAAATGGAGACACTTTCGTAGTTGAATTGAGTCTGGCCTATGAAACTCCGCGTCTTTCTGGTTCTTCCTATCCTCAGCCTAGGTCTGCCCCGGGTCCTGGCCCAGACAGCAACGCAAGCGGACGACCGGCCGGAGGCTGCGCATTCCTCTGCGGCGCAGCTCTACGGGAAGCTCGACGGCGATACCTACATTTCCGGGACCGCCCTCTTCAAGATCAAGATCCCCGTCCTGCCCCAGCTGGGCGGTGCCATCTCCGACACTCCCAATATCGTCACCTTCGATGATGACTTCAGCATCCATACCAGCGTCGGTGCCTTCGCGCTCTCGCGGGAGGTGAGGTGGGAATACGATGCCCGGGGGGCGAAGGATTTTCTCGTCTATTTCTTCACCAGTTTTGTCATGCCCGACTTTGTGACCCGCTTTCCGGGAGCCCGCGCGGAGGACAACGCCATTTTTCTTCCGAAATGCCAGGACGGCGCGCTGCTGATCTTTGCCCTGCTGCCGGGCGGGTCGTTTTTCGAACAGCGGGCCAAGCTCTCCGCCTCCATGCCCCCGGTGGTTGCCAAGCGCGGCAACCTGTGCTTCGTCAAAAACGGTTGTTTTTTTGTCATCAGCACCGAATTGGCGGAACGCGCGATCGAGCGGTCGACCTATAAGAAGACCCCCGAAGAAGAAGACGCCATTCTCCGCGAGCGACTGTTGAATCTTCTGGGGAGAATGCAGTTGATCCCGCCGCCGCCCGAGGGGAAGAGCTGAACCGGCTCCCGGCCGTGACGCCGGCGGACAAAAACCCTGCCTTCCATGGCGTCGCTTCGCGAACCTTCTCCTCACACCCGCGATGCCGTCGCGGCCGATCTGCCCGCGATTGTTGCGATTTACAACGCCACCATCCCCGGTGGGATGGTGACCGCCGACACCTCGCCGGTGAGCGTGGAAGACCGGGTGTCCTGGTTCCGAGCCCACGCGCCGGACCGCCGGCCGATCTGGGTCGTCGATGATGAAGCCGGCGCCATCTGCGCGTGGCTCAGCTTCAGCGATTTTCATCCCCGGCCAGCCTACCATCCCACCGCTGAGGTCAGCGTGTATGTGACCGAATCCCACCGCCGGCGCGGGCTGGCGGGTTTTTTGCTGCGGCAGGCGATCGAACGCGCGCCAGGCTTCGGGCTCAAGGTGCTGGTCGGTCTTGTCTGGGACCATAACGAACCCAGCTTGCGGTTGTTTGGCAGGCATGAATTCAGGCGCTGGGGTCACCTTCCGCGCGTCGCGCTGCTGCACGGCGTCGAGCGCGATCTCGTCATCGTTGGCCGCCGCGTTGCTCCGTGACGGGGCCGCCGACGCGCGGTGCCGGCAGTTCCGCGGACATCGGGACGCGACTTGCGAAACAGCGGAGTTTATGGCACGGTGCGATGCGGCGACGCATGGATCTGCGCAGTATAGTCGAAGAAATTGCCGGCCAGGCCGATGACTTTCTCGCTGGCGCGGCCGACCGCAAGGAAGCCCGGGCAGGAATCGCCGAGCTGCTGACTACCGACTTTCCGCAGCTTGGTCCAGCCGAGCGGACCCAGGTCACCGGCAAAGTGATGGCCATCCTCGAGCAAGAGGGCTTCTTCGAAGCTGGCATCGGTGGTACAGCGCCGTGGGACGATGCCGGCCGCGAGCCGCCCGAGCCGGCCTGAGGCGCCGGGTCTTTCGCCAGAGCAGAGGCCCGGCTTTCACGCGGGCTGGTCATCCGTCTCGCCGCCCGACGACTCCTTTTCCTTGGGTGGCGGATGTGAGGCGTCGAGGCGCCGCAGCTCCTGCCTGGCCAGGGCGTACTCGACGAACGAACTGACCCCGGTTCCCAGGCAGCTGTGCAGGTCGCGGCGGGCCTCGGCGATCTCGCCGCGGCTCAGCGCCAGCTCCGCGCGAACGAAATAGAGCTCGCACTCCTGCTCGGAGTAGCGCAGGCCGCCCGGCCCATCCAGCCGGGCGAACAGGGCTTTTTCGTCGATGCGTCCAGCGAGAAAATCGAGCAGGGCCGCGCCCCACGCGTCCCGTTTGCCCGCCTTGAGATCAAGCCGGACTCCTCCCGGTTTGCCCTGTCGGATCCGGGCGAGGTGGTGCATGATTCGGGCGTAGGCGAAGCCGGGATCAAGCCGGGCCGCCCGGCTGTAGGCCTCCTCGGCCGCGGCAAAGCGGCCTTGCTTGAACAGATGGTTGCCCCAGGCCTGCGCGTCCCCGGCGTTGCGGGACGCGCGCTTTTCCGCCTCGGCGAACACGGCGTCTGCCGCTTTGAAATCGCCGGCGTCGCTGAGGGTCACCGCGAGGCTGGTGCGCACGGCGTTGTTGCCAGGGTCCAGCTGGAGCGAGCGGCGGAGATCGGCCACGGCGTCGTCCTTTTGCAGGAGCAGCGCCCAGGCCTCGCCGCGTTCGCCGAAATCTGCGGCCAGCTCGGCCCCCTGGGCGAGGCCGGACTCAATCCAGTAGGACGTCTCGGCGACCTGCACCAGCAGGCGTTGTTCGAGCTGCGGGTGCACGGACAAGCCCTGGAGGTCAACCGGCGTGGCGCCTTCCTCGGTGTTCAGCCCGATCCACTGATGGCCGTCCGCGAACGCCTCGGCGCAGATCGCCGCCGCCTCCTCCGGCTTCACCAGGCGTTGCAGGCTGGCGCGGGCAAAGAGCTCGTCGAGGGGCAGGGAACCCACGCTCCAGCCGGCGAGCAGACTGCGAGCGACCAGCGCAAGATCATCGACGCCCGCCGCCTGTGCCAGGATGGAAAACCGCCTCAACACCTGGTCATCGCCCGTCGCTTTCTCCTCATCAATGAGTGTCCAGAGCGCACGAAGGTCCCGCTCGGCGGCCGGCTCCCGCCCAGCCTTGGCCGGATCAATGGCAAGGAAGGGGTCAGCCTCCGGCAAGGCGGCCGGACCGGCCGGGCCTGCCAGTCCCCGTTGCGCCGTCGCGAGATCCGCCAGGGCCGCGGGGTCCTGCGGCCACACCGCCAGCGCGGCCTGCGCCCGCTCCGCGAGCCCGGCAAACGCCTTCGTCGAGCGAAGCCGCTCGCGTTCGTGCGCGCTGCGCCGGCTTCCCTGGAGCACAAGCTGGGCATGGACGTCCAGACGCACCAATTCTTGGCGATGGTCCAGCGCCATCCGGCCGAAATTGATCGCGAGCGTGGCAATGCGATCGGCCCGGGCGATATCTCCGGCCGCCAGCAGCAGGCTGACATGCAGGCGGGCCATCAGCGGGTCGCCGGGAGCGATCTCGTAGAAGGCGTTCCAGAAATGCGGATTGTGATCAACCAGCCGCCCGGAATCGATGGGCGGAGAGCCGGGGATGGTCCTCGTGGCGCCCGCCACGGATCGCAGATCGGCGGCCAGCGCCGCCATCCCGGGAAAATCCGCGGAGGATTGCTCGGCCAACACGGGCAACAGATCCTCCACTTCCTTCCAGCCCACCTTTCGCACCATGTCCAGAAGCGTCTCGGTCTGCTTCAATGCCACGCCTTCCGCCGCCGGCCCGGAGACGGGCGGCGGGGAAGTCGGGACGGTCGTGCAGCCGGTGCCCATTGACAGGACGCCGCCGGCCAGAAGGAGCAGAATCGTTCTACGTGGTTCCACCATTGCCAGAATCATGCTTGGCAGCTCTGAGACCCAATGGATACGCGAAAGTGCGCATCGACGCAACCGCCGTCGCGTCACCGCAGGGTTTGACCCCGGTGCCGCGGTGCCTTTGGTTGATGTTCATGCCTGCCGCTTCCGCCTCGCATCTCCCGGCCGCGCCGTCGCTTTGCGTCCTTCTCGCGTTTGACGAGGGCAACCGGCTGGCGGTGCGCCGGGCCGGATCCCGGCTCGGGCTCGCGTTCGTGGGTCCCAGCATGGAAGTGGCGGCCCAGCGTTTGGAGGGGCATTTTCGGTCCCACACGCCGTTCGCCGAATACTTCGCTGCTGCAGCGGGCGGGGTTGATTATCGTGTTTTCTTCTCCCAGGTCACCGGAACCCCCGCCGACGAAGAGGTGCGGCTTCTTTCGCTGGAGCGCCTCGCCGCGCGCCGGGGCGACCTCGCGCCGTCGCTGACCGCGGTCCTGGACGGACTCGAACCTCATTTGATTGCGATCCCCTACTTGCACCTCGGAGAGAACGACTACATCTACCGCTTCCGGGTCGAACGCGAACGCAACCGCGGCATCTACTCGCAGGATTCCGCCGCCCGGGCCCTTTACCAGAGCCGGCTTTGCGAGGCCATCAAAACGGTCAATCGCACGCACGAACGATCCGCCGCCCGTCCCGGGACGCTCGATTTTGGCGCGGTGCGTTACGTAATTCCGAGCCATTTCGGCTTCTGCCTCGGGGTGAAGAACGCCATCGAACGAGCCTATGAAACTCTCGACGAGAATCCCGGCCGCCGGGTATTCATGCTGAGCGAGCTCATCCACAATCCGTTCGTCAATGACGACCTTCTTCGGCGCGGCCTGCGCTTTCTCCAGACCGACAAGGGTCGTCCTTTCACCACGGGCGGTCGACCGGCCCACCCCGGCGACCCCGAGCCGCTTCTGTGGAACACGCTGACGGACGACGATATTGTCATCATTCCGGCCTTCGGCGCCACAGACGAGGACAAGAGGAAGCTCATCCGCAAAGGCATCAGGGTCGCCCAATATGACGCAACCTGCATGCTGGTGGAGAAGGTCTGGAAGGCGGCCCGCACCTTTGGGCGCGAGGGGTACACGGTCATTATCCACGGCAAGGCGGAGCACGAGGAAACCAAGGCCACTTTCGCCAATTCCCGGCGCTTCGCCCCGTCGCTCATCATCCGCGGCCTCGACGAAGCGCGCCTCATTGGTGAACTGATTGGCGAGCCCACCCCCGCCCACCGGACCCGGTTCGAGGAAAAGTTCCGTGGCCTGACCACGCCCGGGTTCGACCCCGACCGCGATCTCGGGCGCATTGCCGTGGTCAACCAGACAACCCTGCTCATGAACGAGACCGTGGAGATCATCGACTATTTCCGCAGCGTGTACCGCCGGAAATACGGCGCCGCCGAGGGCGATGCGCACGTGGGAGGGAGCGGCAAGAAGGACACGCTGTGCTACGCTACCCAGGTCAACCAGGATGCCCTGAATCAGGCGCTCGCGGAACCGCTTGACGCCGCTTTTGTCATCGGCGGTCAGAACAGCTCAAACACCTACCAGCTCTTCCGGCTCTGCGAGCAAACCATCGGTGCGCGCGCCTATTTCATCCAGTCGGAGGAGAACCTCCGCAGCCGGGATGACGTCCAGCACTTCGTGTTTCCCGCCGCGGGCCTCGACCACACCGGCCGGATGGAGCGGCGGACGTTCCCCGCCGGGGGCGATCCGCTGCGGGTGCTGATCACCGGCGGCGCCTCCTGTCCCGATGGACTCATCCAGCAGGTGATCGCGCGGATCAACACCTTCTTCCCCGCTGACCGGCTGCGGCCCGTTGAAGACGTCCTGGCCAGCCTGCCGCAATCGGGCAGCGCGGCCTCCTGACCGCACCGCCGGCGCCCCCAGCGACAGTCATCCCATCCCGGGGAAGTCAGCCGCAGATCAGCGGCACGAAACGCACCGGCCAGAGGTACTCCCGGACGATCTCGTCCCCCAGTCTGCGCTCCAGACGCACCAGCACCTGCGCATCATTGGGTCCGCCGACCGGGACGATCATCCGTCCGCCGGCGCCGAGCTGCGCGAGGAGGGCCGGCGGGATGACCGCCGCCGCCGCCGTGACGATGATCGCATCGAATGGCGCCGCTTCGGGCCAGCCGAGGCCACCGTCGCCCTCGCGCACGCGCACATTGTCGTAGCCCAGCCGGGCCAGCCGGTCCGTGGCCGTCCGGGCCAGCTCCGGAATGCGCTCGACAGAATAGACCTCGCGGGCGATTTCGGCGAGGACCGCCGCCTGGTAACCCGAGCCCGTGCCGATCTCGAGCACCCGGCTTGCCGCCGTGAGGCGCAGCTGCTCCGTCATGTAGGCCACGACCGCCGGCTGGGAGATGGTCTGTCCGCACATGATCGGCAGCGCGCGGTCCGCGTAGGCCATTTCCCGCAATTGCCCTGGGACAAACTCCTCCCGCGGCACCGCATCCATGGCGCTGAGCACGGCGGGATCGGAGACCTCCTCCAACCGCAGGCGGCTGTTCATGGGGCCACCTTGGCGCATCGCGGGCCAAAAGTCGAAACCGGAAACGGGAGTCGCCTCAGAAGCGCAGGGTAATGCCGGTTGTCAGGCCGGAGGCGGTCCCCATGTCGATCGTGGCGGTCCGGCCCCCCGCCGTCTGCTCGAAGCTCTTGCTCTTCTGAAAGGTGCCTCCGAGATAGAATCCGGTGCGCTCGGTCAGCCAATACTCGGCGTCGAGGTCGGCATAGAAGGCCGGCAACACCACATTGCGATGATCCAAATCGGCGGTCTGCACCGGGGAGAGAACCTCGTCCAGGTCAATCTCCTCACTCGCCACGTAGTCGGCGCCAACATAGGCCAGCGCGGCGCCGGCTCCGAAACTGATCTTCAATCTTTCTGTGAGGGGGATCTGAAACATCGGCCCGAGGCGGAAGGCATAGTAAGCCCCTTTGACCTGCCAGTGGCCGATTACGTTGGCCGTGCCGAGGGTGGTCGTGCGGGTCGGCTGCTGGCTCAGCAGAAGGCTCGTCGCCGAATTCGCGGTTAGGGGATTCCCGTTGGCGTCGTAGACCGTGTTACCGTTTACATCAACCACGTTCACGGTCGCGCCGGTGGGCGCGGTGTAAGGCAACGTGGATGGCGGCGTCTGCCCGTTGAGAGAAAAAACATCGGTGAGGGAGACCAGTTGCGCCGGGATGGTGCCGCCCGCCTTGGCATTCAGGCTCGAGAAACTGATGCCGGCGACCAAGCTGACGTCGATCTTCCGGGCGATCTTGCCCAGGCTGCGCCCCGCCTGCAGCTCCCAGCCCGCCGCGCTCATGCTTTTCCCGTTGAGGGCGGCCCCGGTCGTGTTCGTGCTGTAAAGATGCTCGGCCACGTCACCGCCCGCGGTGATTTGCGAGGCGTAATTGACCTGCCATACATTGGTCAGGCCATCGTTGGGCGGGCGGCCGTTTGAATCATTGCGGGTCGAATTTGGCGGACTGACGTAGCCGTCGTTGTAGGTGCGCCCAACCAGGCTGGTGGGATCCACGATCGCGTTGTTCACCGGGACGATGCCCAGGTTGCTAAAGGCGACCTTGGGACCGCCAACATAACGCAGGCCAAAGCGAAGGGAATTGCCCGTGGGAACCAGCGGGTAATAATCCATCTCATCCTCGTCGTCATCAGACTGGGCGTGAACCACGCTGGCCATTAGGGCCAGTCCGACGGCGAGCAGCACGGCAATTCTCATGTGTGGGCAAGAGGCAATCATTGCAGGAGACGGGGGAGCGAGCAAAAAGTGGCAGCGCCCCGGCTGGCGCCGGCGGAAATATCAGGCCTGATCCGGCCGGACGGGTGCATATGAGGTGATCTGACCGGCGAACCTACCGGCGGTTCCTGCCAAACCAGCCGGAGCCGCTCCGGGCGGCGGCGGCATGTCGCTATTCGTTGAATTCGTCGAATTTCCGCGCCTGGCGCTCGGCCTTGAGAGCCGCCGCGGCCGCCGGATCGAGGGCGGCCTCCCGTTCCCGCAGGCGCTTTTCCATCACCTGGAGATCCTCGAATTTCTGCTCCAGTTCCACTTCCTGCTCCTGCTGGGCCTGCATTTTCTCGAAAAGCTTCACCTCGTTTTCCTCGATAAAGGCCTCCCGATCCTTGAGTGCGTCCTTCTGCTCCTGCAGCGAGGCGGCCTGGCGTTCCAGCTCGGCCCTGAGCTGCTCCACCGCCGACTGCTCCTCCCGCGAGAGCGAGGGCGCCCGGCTCGCGCCTTTGGCCGCCACAAAGACCTTCTCGCGCGCCGTCAACAGCGCCGTCGTCTCGGCGATTTCGCGCTCCTGGTCGGCCAGTCTGGCGGCGGTTTCCGCCACGGCGCGTTCGCGTTCCTCCAATTTGGCCTGCAGCAGGCGCAGGCTCTTCTGGAGATCGGCGACCTGCTTCGTATCCAGCGTGCGCTGCTCGCCCCAGGGCGCCCGGGTGGCCGCCATGATGGCATTGATCGATTTCCTCGTCTCGACCGAGTCCGGCGATGGCTCCAGCGACAGCCGCCGCCGCAGCGAAAGAATCTTCTCCGGCGGGGGCCGGGGCGGAAACTTGATCGGGCCGGGCGCCGGCGGGGGCCGGGGCGGAATCGGCGGATTGTTCATTTCCTGAGCCATCGGAGCAATGCGGCAAACAAACCGCCCTTCCCCGCCTTGCCGGTTGGGCCTTCGGTCGAGGCGGTGTCCGGCGGGCTGATCATCGGTTCGAGCAGCTTCGCAGCAAGCGCCTCCTTCTGGGGATCGCCCAGGACGACCAGGTATCGCTCGAGTGAACCGCTTTCCGCGATCCTAGCGGGCAGTGCCGCGAGTTCGCCTGGGAGCAGCCGGAACACCCCGTTGGCGCGTTCCCGCAGCGCGGCCTCCATTTCCGCCAGTTGCTGCTTGCTAACGTCGGCGGCCTCCGCCGCCTCCGCCTCGGTCAATTCGCCACCCCAGCGCTTGAACAGCGCCAGGCGCTCGCCAACCGGCAGGGTGCTGACCAGCTGTCCCAGGGCTTCGGGCAGATGCAGGCCCTTGCTGCCGGGCCGGAAAGGCAGGATGGCGGCCAGCGCGGTTTCGTTCACATGGGCCAGCGCGTTGAGGAACGTCCGGAGATCGCCGCCCACAATCACCTGCGGCGGCATGTTCTGCGCAAAATTGGCGAAGTCGGCGAGCGTGACGATGGCCTCGAGCTTGCAGAAGGTCTGCGTGTCCGCCGACATCATCGTGGCCTCGATGGGATAATCGGGTGGGATCTCCAGACGCGAAAGATTCTTCAGCAGGGGGTTCTCCTCGGCGGCCGCCACCGCGGACTGCTCGACCATCTCGCCGAATGGATTATCGAAGGCGATGGTGTCCTCGAGAATGCCGATGAGCTGGTCGATGCGTGCCGGGTGGCCCATCAAACCCGGGACGAGCTGCAATTCCTCAAAGGAGAGGTCGATGTATTTCGCCGGCGTTTCGTCCTTCCCCGACAGCGTCCAGTCGGCCGCGTCCACGTTCTGGGCCAGGCTGTTCAGCGACGTGTCAACCATGATCGAGGTGTGAAAATCCATGCGCACCTTGTCCCAGTCCCCGGCGGTGCGTTCTCCTGTTGGTTGGCTCATAAAGCATGCCCCCGCGGCGGCCCGGATCAAAGCAGTTCCCCGTGCTTGAGGATCTCCTGGGCGAGCCGCCGGTAATCGTTCAACACGTTGTCCTTCTCCTCGGTTTCCTGCCCGACAAGGACGACGGGCAGGCCCAGCGCAACCGCCCGGCGCACGATGGTGGCGTCGCGCACCTGGGTCTCAAACAGCCGGGCGGTCGAGGCGACCCGCCGCTGGGCCTTGTACTGGTTCATCCGGAGTTGCATGCGCATCCTGGGCACCTCGATGTCGACCCCCGCCTTGATCGAATTGAAGATGATGCCTTCGACGGCGGCGGGCGGACCCATTTCCGCGACGCGGAAACTGGCCGACAGCTGGTGGAACTTGTGCAGCTTTTCGACGAGCAGGGTGAACCCGATCAGGCTCAAGGCATCGGGATTCGCCGGGACGTAGACCTCATTGGCGGAGAAGATGCCACACTGGGAGGCGCGCAGGATATTCGGCGGGCAGTCGAAAAGGATGAAATCGTATTCGCCCTCCAGTTCCCGCAGCTGCTCATTGAACAGCAAATAGGGCGGCTTGCGGGGATCGCCCTCGTACTCGCTTTCCAAGTCGACGAGGTTGAACGTGGTTGGAACGAGATCGAGACCCGGCAGCAGCTTGTCGCCGGTCTTTCCCTCGACGACATCCCTGACGAGAAGATCCCGCAGCGTCGCCGTTCCGGGATAGAAAATGGAGAAGATGGCACCGACGCCGGTGTTGTTGATCTTGTTCCAGCGTTCCAGCCGCAGCAGCCAGATGCTCGCGTTTGACTGCGTGTCGAAATCGAACAACAGCACCCGCAGGCCAAGCCGGGCGAGACACGCCGCCAGATTGACAATTAGCGACGTCTTTCCAACGCCCCCCTTGTAATTGAGTAATGCTATCTTTCTCGCCATCGCGGATATGTGTTAACACTCGCCTATCTAACAGGTTGAGAATGGTGACTTGAGCGCAGCGGGCGAGTAAAAAGTATTTGCCTGGGGGTTTGACCGATTTTTCGCGCGAATCAAGTGGAATGACAGGCAGGACCGCAGTCAACGGGGGAGCAAGTCGTTGAGGTTTGTTCTCCGGAGGGGGGATCGACGGAGGACGGACACCGCCAGGGTCGCAGGACCGGCGCGGAGCCTTTTCACACAGACGTAACGCCGCCGCCGCGCCTGCGCCATTTTTGTGGCGCTTGATCGATGTCCATGCCGTACAGCATCCTCAGTGTTGACGACGAACCCGATGTCACCGCGCTCGTGCGCTTCCACTTCAGCAACGCCGGCTACGAGGTGCTGACGGCCGCCAGCGGACGGGAAGCCATCGAAACCATCCGCTGCCGGCACCCCGATCTGGTGCTGGTTGACCTGATGCTGCCGGACATCGATGGCCTTGGATTATGCGAGATTATCCAGCAGAACTCCGCCACCGCCGCCATCCCGATTGTGATCCTGACCGCCTGGGCCACGGCGGAAGCGCGGCAGGTGGGACTTAAGCTCGGTGCCATCGACTACGTCACGAAGCCATTCAGCCCGCGAGACCTGGTCGACCGCGTCGCCCGGCTGCTGGGCCAGCGCCCGGTTCCGGCCTGAACTTCGGGCTGCGCAGCGCGCGCGGCCCGCGTATCCACTCCGACAATCCGCCGGTCAGCTAGCGTCGATCCGGAAGATCACGGGTACGCTCATGCGGAAGCGGACCCTGCGGCCGTCTTTGTAGCCGGATTTGAATATCCAGCGGGCCACCGCCCGAAGCGCCGCCTCCTCAAAACCGGGGTTGGTCGCTCGGAGCACCGCGGTGCGGCAGACACTGCCCGATTCATCGACCAGAAACTCTATCACCACCGTGCCTTCAATTCGTCGGGAACGCATGGTGGACGCCGAATTCGAGACCTCGTAGCCCACAGGGCCGGGACGGATTTCGCCGGATGCGCGCAAAGGTGCATGGCGTCGTGGTTCTGCCGATACACGGCTTTGCGCGCGGCGGGCCTGGCCGGCCGGCGGGCCGGGAAGCGCCGGCGGGCGGCAACGGCGCCACGGTGATCCGCCCGCAGCAAGCGACAGGAGGCGGTGGGGGGATTTCACGCCGGAGAAGCGGTAACCTCGATGAGGCTCGCCTGCCCCTCGGCCTGGTGCGGGGATGGCCCGGGCCGTCGGTGAGCCCCCCGCCCGCCTCGACGATCCGGAGAAACTCTGGCCCGCGCACGCGCCGGCGACCTTTGCCTGGACGACGGAGGACATTCCCAGCCGTGGCGCCATAGGCGCTCCCCCACCGGCTGAGGCAAATGAGGCGCCGGCTGCGAAGATCCGCCGTGTACAGAGAGGTTGACCCACCGGGCTTCCGGCCCCGGATTATCTTCTCCTAACTCGTTGAGCGGCTCCGCTTAATTCATTGACAACGGTCATCAACGGCAGACTCTCTTGGTACAGTTTTACACATCGAAGTGCTCATATTCAAGCGATCGGTTTTGCTCGGAGTAACCCGCCTCAGTGGTCAGTTGGTGAAACCCTGCGGCCGCTCGCAGCCGTGAAGCAATCTCATGGAAAAACCTGAACGGTTCACCCTGCCCTTCCGGTGGAAGCTGAGTCTTGTCATCATCTCAGTCTGCGCCGTTTCGCTGCTCGCGGCCATTGTGAGCTTTTACAGTCTGGAGGTTTATCGTTTCAACAACGAGATTTACCGCCAGCTGGAGGTCACGCACCGCCTGCTTCTGGAAAATACCGTGGCCTCGCTGGTCAAGGATCCAACGGGGGCGAATGTGTCGCTGAGTTCCCTCAGGAACGACGACATCACCGTGGCGGCGGCCGTCTATTCGCCGGACAATAAGCTGCTCGCCAAATTCATCCGGCCCGGTGTCGGCGAGTTCATTCCCCTGCCCCAGCGGATTCACCTGAGTTTTTCCACCGATGTGGTCGTCATCTTTCGCCCCTTGCGCGACAGCGACGGCCGCCTTTTGGGCACCTTCTACCTGAAGGCCGATGTGGCCAAGCTCTTTTCGGAGCGATTTCGCGACTTGGCCCGGGGAATGACGATCATTTTTCTGGCGTCCTGCCTCCTGGCCGTGGTGGTCGGGTACGCCCTCCAGCGGGCGCTGACCGGTCCCCTCAGCGAGCTGGCCGCGGCCGCGCGGCGCATCGCCGAGCGGCGGGATTACAGCGTGCGGGTGCGGGAGCGCGGCCAGGATGAGGTGGGCATGCTGACCCGCTCTTTCAATCTGATGGTCGGGACCATCCAGCAGCGGAACGCCGAGCTGGAGGTGGCCCGCAAGAACGCCGAGGACGCCCGGGAGAGTCTCCGGCAGGTCAATGAAGGGCTGGAGCAGAAAGTCGCCGAGCGCACCGCGGAGCTGGAGAGAGCCGTGACGGCCGCCCGGGAAGCCAACCAGGCCAAGAGCGCGTTCCTCGCGAAAATGAGTCATGAACTGCGGACGCCGATGAATGCGATCATCGGGTACAGCGAGATGCTCCTCGAGGACGCCACCGCTGAGGGCAAACAGGGCATGGCGGATGATCTGCAGAAGATCCTCAGCGCGGCCCGCCACCTGCTCGGCCTGATCAACGATGTGCTGGACTTGTCCAAGATTGAAGCCGGCAAGATGCAGCTTTATCTGGAGACGTTTGACCTGCAGACGCTCGTCCAGGAAGTGACCTCGACAATCGCGCCGCTGGTCGAGAAGCGTCGGAACAGCCTCGTCGTCAACTGCACCCCCGTGATCGGCTCGATGCATGGCGACGCCACCAAGATCCGCCAGACCCTGCTCAACCTGCTCAGCAATTCGAGCAAGTTCACCGAGAACGGCCGGGTCGAGCTGAAGATCGAAAGGGAGATCTCCGACAACCAAGTCTGGGTGGTCATGCAGGTCATCGACACCGGGATCGGCATGACCGCGGAACAGATGGCCCGGCTCTTCAAACCTTTCACCCAAGCCGACGAGTCGACCGCCAGCAAGTTTGGCGGCACGGGACTCGGCCTGGCCATTTCCAAGCAGTTCGCGCAGATGATGGGCGGGGATATCACGGTGACCAGCACCCCGGGCGCCGGCTCCAATTTCACGATGCGCGTCCCGGCGCGCGTGAAGCCCGCGCGTTCGCCGTACACCGTCGTGGAGAAGGCGCAGCAGGCGGCCCCGGCCCCCAAGGGCCGCGTGCTGATCATCGACGACGACGAATCGGTGCATGGCGTGCTGACCAACATGCTCACGCGGGAAGGCTATTCCACGCGGGTCGCCCGCGACGGCAAGGAGGGCCTGCGCATCGCCCGCGAATACCATCCCGACATCATCATCCTCGACATCCTCATGCCGGGCATGGACGGGTGGTCGGTGCTCTCCCAGCTCAAGACGACCCCGGGGCTGGCCGAGGTACCGATCATTCTGCTCACCATGCTGGAAAACAAGGACATGGGCTTCGCCTTGGGCGCGGCCGATTATCTGACGAAGCCGATCGACGCACAGAAACTGATCCCGGTGATTGAACGGCACCGCTCGGCCCAGCCGACGGGATCCGTCCTAGTGGTGGAAGACGATCCCGCCTCCCGTGAACTCGTCGTCCGCATGCTGCAGAAGGAAGGCATCGCGGTCTTGGAGGCCAGCAACGGCAAGGAGGCGCTCGAAGCCCTCCAGAACGGCCCAGCCCCGGACCTCATCATTCTCGATTTGCTCATGGCGGAGATGGATGGTTTCGAGTTCCTGCGCGAAGTGCGTCCCCATCCCCAGTGGTCGCGGATTCCCGTGGTGGTCGTCAGTTCGCTCGATCTCAACAACGAGGCGCAGCAGGTGCTCAAGGGCCAGGTGGAGCACATCTTTCAGAAAGGGCGCTTTGCCCGAGAAGACTTGCTGCGGGAGGTCCGCGAAACCATCAATCAGCACATGCTGAAACAGCAGACCGGATCCGGCCAGCCCGCCCGTTCCCACTCCTGACCAATCGACCAGCACCAGATTCCACCATGGCGAAACTTCTCATCGTCGAAGACAACGAAATGAACCGGGACATGCTTTCGCGGCGCCTGCAGCGCCGTGGATTCACCACGATCATCGCCACCGATGGCGGGATGGGCGTGGCGATGGCCCGCAGCGAGGCCCCCGATCTTATCCTGATGGACATGAGTTTGCCGGTCATCGACGGCTGGGAGGCCAGCCGCCAGTTGAAGGCCGACCCAGCGACGGCTGCGATTCCCATCATCGCGCTCACCGCCCACGCGATGACGAGCGACCGGGACAAGGCCCTCCAGGCCGGCTGCAATGATTACGATACCAAGCCGGTGGACCTGCCGCGCCTGCTCGGCAAAATCGACGCCCTGCTGGGCCAACCCCCGGCGCCGGCCGTATGAGCGATTCCGCCCCTTCCGGAAGTGAGCCGGCACCGGCCAGCACGCAGGGGACGCTCAGTCCCTTCCTGCAGGCGCTTCAGTCGAACGACCTCGAGACGCTCACCCAGCTCCGCCATGCCCTGCGAACGCCGCTCAACCAGATCATTGGCTACAGCGAGATGCTGATGGAGTCGATCGAGGATCTCCAGGCGGAGCGGCTGCTGGGCGACATCAAGAAAGTCCACACCGCCGGCGGCCAGTTGCTGGCCCTGTTCAACGACGCCCTGGCGCCCTGGAAGATTGAAACCGGCAAGATCGATCTGCTCGCAATGCGCCGGGATATGCTCGCCCCGCTCAATGCCATCGTCGGCTACAGCGAGCTCTGCCAGGAGGAGGCCGCTGAACTTGGCAAGGCGGAGGTCGTCAGCGATCTCAAGCGGATCAACCAGGCCGGCTACAACCTCCACCGCCTGTTTGAAAGCAAGGAGTTCGCCAACAAGATTGATGTCAGCGGGGGTCCGGGCGAACCGGCCGTTTCCGCCCGCGTCGGACCGGCCGCGCCGAGCCTGCCCAGCAAGCCGACGACGCCAGTGGAGTTTCTCGGTCAGGCCGGCGCGCAGTACTCGGGGAATCTACTGGTGGTCGACGACGACGCGATGAACCGCGACATGATGGCGCGGCGGCTCCAACGCTCGGGCTTCAACGTCACCACGGCGGAAAACGGCCGCGTGGCGCTTGATCTCCTCAAGCAGCGCGGCTTCGACCTGATCCTGCTCGACATCATCATGCCGATTTTGAACGGCTTTCATACCCTCGAGTTAATCAAGGCCGACCCGAAGATCCGCCATCTGCCGGTCATCATGCTCACGGCGCTCGACGAGGTCGACAGCACCGTCCGCTGCATCGAGGCTGGCGCCGAGGACTACGTGCCCAAGCCGTTCAACCCCGTTATCCTCTATGCGCGCATCAATGCGTCGCTCGAAAAGAAGCGGCTGCGCGACCAGGAGCAGGCCTACCTCGCCGAACTGCAGGTGGAGCGCGCCAATTCCGACCGCCTGCTGCTCAACGTCCTGCCGAAGGCCATCGCCGACCGCCTGAAACAGGGCGAGCGGACGATTGTCGATAGCTTTCGCGAGGCGACCGTGGTGTTTGGCGACATTGTCGGTTTCACCAGTTTCTCGGCCAATATGGCCCCCAGTCGCACCGTCCAGTTGCTCAACGACCTTTTTTCCGGCTTCGACAAGCTAGCGGAAACTTACCAGCTCGAGAAGATCAAGACGATCGGTGATTCTTACATGGTCGTCGGCGGCGTGCCCACCCCCGTGCCCGAGCACGCCGAGCGCTGCGCGCTGATGGCGTTGGACATGATCGAGGTGCTCAGGCATTTCAACCAGCGCAATTCCATCAGTCTGGACATCCGCATCGGCCTGAACAGCGGCCCGGTGGTCGCGGGCATCATCGGCACGAAGAAGTTCTCCTACGACCTTTGGGGCGATACGGTCAATGTGGCCAGCCGGATGGAATCCCACAGTCTGCCGGGGATGATCCAGGTGTCCGGAAGCACTTACGACCTGCTGGCTGGCAAATTTGACTTCGAAGAGCGCGGCACGATCGACGTGAAAAACCGCGGCCTCATGGCGACCTACCGCCTGCTCAGGCGCAAGAGCGAGCCCGAGGGTCAATAGCCCGACTGGAGCCCGGGACCCGGAAACGTCGTCTCCCGACGTCGGCGTCGGTCGCACCGCCCGGTCACGCCGCCGTCCACTTAAAGATCGTCGTGCTCAGCGGCGGCAGCGTGAGAAGCAGCGACTGGCTGAAACCGTCCGCCGGGACGTCCTCGGTCATCCTGCCGCCGTCGTTGCCGAGGCCGCTGCCACCGTAATACTGGCTGTTGGTGTTGATGGCTTCCTTCCAGAATCCGCGGCGCGGCACGCCGACGCGATAGCTGGGCCGGATGACCGGCGTGTAATGCCCCACGACCGCAAACATGGTTTGCTCGAACGGGTCCAGCCGCAGCCACGAAATCACGCTGGCGCCGGCATCCTGGCAGGCGATCCAGCGGAACCCCTGCGGATTGAAATCGTTGCGGCTGAGCACGGGCTCGCTGGCATAGAGCCGGTTGAGGTCGCGCACCAGCAGCCGCAGGCCCTCGTGATCGTGGTACTGGCAGAGATGCCAGTCGAGGCTCGCCGCATGGTTCCACTCATGGGTCTGCCCGAAATCGCTGCCCATGAAGAGCAGCTTCTTGCCGGGCCACGCCCACATGAAGCCGTAGAGGGCGCGCAGATTGGCCGCCTTCTCCGGAATATGCCAGGCCCCCATCTTATAGAGCATCGAGGACTTTCCGTGGGTGACCTCGTCATGCGAGTAGACACTGATGAAGTTCTCGGCGTACTGGTAGAGCATGCCGAACGTNNAGATCGTTCTGGTGCCACTTTCGGTGGATCGGATCCTTGGAGAAATACCCCAGGGTGTCGTGCATCCACCCCATGTTCCACTTGAGGTCGAAGCCGAGGCCGCCGTCCTTCGTCGGCTTGCTGACCCCGGCAAATGACGTGGACTCCTCGGCGATCATCAGCGCGCCGGGATAGTAATGGTGCACCAGATCGTTGGCTTGGCGCAGGAAATCCATCGCCTCGAGATTCTCCCGGCCGCCGAACTTGTTGGGNNATCGAGGCGACGGCGTCCACGCGCAATCCGTCCAGATGGTACCGGTCGAACCACGCGAGGGCGCTGGCGAGCAGGAAACAGCGCACCTCGTTGCGGCCGTAATTGAAAATGAGCGTGCCCCAGTCCTGCTGCTCGCCCTGGCGCGGATCGGCGTGCTCGTACAGGTGCGTGCCGTCAAACTCCGCGAGGGCAAAGCTGTCGCGCGGGAAATGCCCCGGCACCCAGTCCAGGATCACCCCGATGCCGCGCTGGTGCAGGTGGTCGACAAACCAGGCAAAATCCTCGGGCGTGCCGTACCGGTGCGTCGGCGCGAAAAAGCCGGTGACCTGGTAGCCCCAGGAGCCGTCGAACGGGTGCTCGGCCAGTGGCATGGTCTCGACATGGGTGTAGCCCATTTCGCTGGCGTAGTCGGCCAGGGCCGGCGCCAGCTCCCGGTAGGTCAGCGGGCGACCGGCGTCCTCGACGACCCGGCGCCACGAGCCCAGGTGCACTTCGTAAACCGAGATGGGCCGGTCGAGTTGTTCCGCCGCGCCACGACGGGCTTCGAGCCAGGCCGCATCATTCCATTGGTGCCGGCGGACGTTGCAGACGATGGCGGCGTTGTGCGGCGGCGCCTCGTAATAGGTCGCGCAGGGATCGGTCTTCAGGCGGATGAGGCCGCGTTGATCCCAGATCTCAAACTTGTACATCTCGCCCTCGCCGAGCCCGGGCACGAAGAGCTCCCATACCCCGGAGACCCCGAGCGACCGCATGGGATGGTAGCGCCCGTCCCAGCCGTTGAAATTGCCGACCACCGACACCCGCTGCGCCGTGGGCGCCCATACCGCGAACGCCACTCCGGTAACGCCGTCCAGGGTCCGCAGGTGCGCCCCGAGCTTGGTGTAAATGCGATGTTCGTTGCCCTCGTTGAAGAGATAAAGGTCCTGGTCGCCGAGCGCGGGCAGGAACGCATACGGATCAAAGAACTGGCGGATCTCACCGCTGTGGAGCTTGACCCGTAGCTGGTAGCGAAACACCTGCGGCTGCCGGGGAATGAAGACCTCAAAAAAGCCCTCGGGCGCCCGCAGCTTCATCGGCCAGCGCGGCGCGCCGCCCGCCATGAGCGTCGCCTCGTCGCGCGCGTCGATCACGGTGCATTCCGCGGCGTCACGGAGCAGGGCCCGCACGACCACTCCCAGGCTGCGGCCGTGCTGTGCCGGATGCATGCCCAGCAGGTTGTGCGGCTGGCCCTGGCGGGCTTCGAGCAGCGATTTCAACTCGGGCTTGGAGATTTTCACCGTTGGTTTGGGGAGTACTGCCGGATAGTCTGCGCAGCTTGGGCTGCGGGTCTAGGCCATTCTGAGGCGGCGTACGGAGCGCCGCCATCCGCTCCCCTTCAGAAAGGTTGACGCACCGGGGTCACGAACATTGGATTCCCGCCCCGCACCCGTGATGAAGAAACTCCTTGTCGCGAATCGCAGTGAGATCGCCATTCGGGTCTTTCGCTCCGCCACCGAGCTCGGCCTCCGGACAGTGGCCGTCTATTCCCAGGAGGACCGCCTGGGGGTGCATCGCTTCAAGGCGGACGAGGCCTATCTCATCGGCCGGGGCAAGGGTCCGGTGGGCGCCTACCTCGACATCGCCGACATCATCGCGCTCGCCCGGGAAAAGAACGTGGATCTGATCCACCCGGGCTACGGTTTTCTGGCGGAAAACGCGGAGTTCGCCCGCGCCTGTGCCTCTGCCGGCCTCACGTTCGTCGGCCCGCGGCCGGAACTGCTCGACCTGATGGGAGACAAGACGGCGGCCCGGCAGCTCGCGCAGCAGGCGCAGGTTCCCGTCCTCCCCGGCACCGCGGAGCCGGTGCGCGAGCCGGCTGAGGCGTTGAAACGGGCGCGGGAGATCGGCTTTCCGCTCATCATCAAGGCCGCCTTCGGTGGCGGCGGCCGCGGGATGCGCATCGTCCTGGCCGCGGATGAGCTGCGCTCGAAACTGGAGGAGGCGCAGAACGAGGCGGGCGCCGCCTTTGGCAACCCGGCCGTCTTCCTCGAGCGTTACCTGGCCCGCGCCAAGCACATCGAGGTGCAGGTGCTCGGCGACCGGCACGGTAACGTGCTGCACCTGCACGAGCGCGACTGCTCCGTGCAGCGCCGCCACCAGAAGGTGATCGAGCTCGCCCCGTCGCTCGGCCTGCCGGAGGAGGTGCGCACCGCGTTGGGCGCCGCCGCCGTGCGCCTCGCCCGCCAGGTCCGCTACGACAACGCCGGCACGATCGAATTCCTGCTCAACGCCGACGATCCGCGCGAGTGGTATTTCATCGAGATGAATCCGCGCATCCAGGTCGAGCACACGGTGACCGAGATGATCACCGGCGTCGACCTCGTGCGGGCCCAGATCCTCATCGCCCAGGGCGCCGCGCTGTCGGACCCGGAACTCGACCTGCCTCCGCAGGAGCGCATGCCGCGCAGCGGCTATGCCGTGCAATGCCGCGTCACCACCGAGGATCCCGCCAACAAGTTCACGCCCGACTACGGACGCATCCTCAACTACCGCAGCGCCGCCGGACTCGGCATCCGGCTCGACGGCGCCATGGGCGATACCGGCAGCGTCATCACGCCGTTCTACGATTCGCTCCTGGTCAAGGTGACGTCCTATGGGCCCAAGTTGGAAACGGCGCTCCAGCGCATGGATCGCGCCCTGCGGGAATTCCGTATCCGCGGTGTCAAGACAAACATCCCGTTTCTCGAGAACGTCATCCGGAACCCGGTCTTCCGCGCCGGCGGTGCCACCACCAGCCTGATTGACACCACGCCGGCGCTGTTCGAATTCACCGGCCGGCGCGACCGCGCCACGAAGCTCCTGGCCTATCTCGGCGACGTGATCGTCAACGGCAATCCGCAGGTCAAGGGCCGGCGGCCCGAGGCGGCGGCGCCCCCGCCCACGCCCGACTATGACCACCGGCAGGCTCCGCCGCCCGGCACCCGCGATCGGTTGAAGGCCCTCGGTCCCCGCAAGTTCGCCGCCTGGATCCTCGCCCAGCAGCGCCTCCTCGTCACCGACACCACCTTTCGCGACGCGCACCAGTCGCTCCTGGCCGCCCGGGTGCGCACCTACGACATGCTCGCGGCCGCCGACGCCCTCGCCCGCCGCACGCCCGACCTTTTCAGCCTTGAATGCTGGGGCGGCGCGACCTTCGACACGTCGATGCGTTTTCTGCACGAAGACCCGTACCAACGCCTGGCCCTCCTGCGCCAGCGGATCCCCAACATCTGCTTCCAGATGCTCCTGCGCGGGGCCAACGGGGTCGGCTACAGCTATTACCCCGACAACGTGGTGACCGGATTCGTGCGCCACGCCGCCGCCGCCGGCATCGACGTCTTCCGCGTCTTCGATTCGCTCAACTACCTGCCCAACATGCGGGTGGCGCTCGCGGCGGTCCTCGAGACCGGCGCGCTCTGCGAGGCGGCCATCTGCTATACCGGCGACCTCCTGGATCCACGGCGGGACAAGTATTCGCTGAGCTATTACGTCAAACTCGCCCGGGAGCTCGAGCAGCTCGGCGTCCACCTCCTGGCGATCAAGGACATGGCCGGGCTCTGCCGTCCCTACGCCGCCGCAAAACTGGTCCGCGCACTGAAGGAGGCGACCGCCCTCCCGGTTCATTTCCACACCCACGACACGAGTGGCATCGCCGCCGCCTCGGTCCTGGCCGCGTCCGACGCCCGGGTGGACATCGTCGACCTCGCCCTCGCCTCGATGTCGGGCTCGACCAGCCAGCCCAACCTCAACTCCGTGGTGGCCGCGCTCCAGCACACACCGCGCGACACCGGCCTGGACCTGGACGCACTCAACGAGTTCTCCCGTTACTGGGAGGCCGTGCGCGATCTCTACGCGCCGTTTGACTCCAGCCCGCGCACCGGCACCGCCGAAGTCTACCAGCACGAGATGCCCGGCGGGCAGTACACCAACCTGATCGAGCAGGCCAGGGCGATGGGCCTCGGCCACCGTCGCGCCGAGATCATGCGCACCTACGCCGAGGTCAACCAGCTCTTCGGCGACATCGTCAAGGTCACGCCCTCCTCGAAGGTCGTGGGTGACATGACGCTTTTCCTGATGTCTCGCGGCATCAAGCCCGCCGACGTGCTCAACCTCGCGCCGGGAACCTCCTTCCCCGCTTCCGTGGTCGACATGCTGGCCGGCGGACTCGGCCAGCCTCCGGGCGGCTGGCCCAAGGCCCTTCAGAAGGTCGTGCTCGGTTCGCGCAAGCCGCTGCGCGGCCGCCCCGGGGCCCGGCTGGCGCCCGTCGACCTCGCGAAGGAAAAGGCCGCCCTTGGCGAGACCGTGCGGAAGGAAATCAACGACACCGATCTCTACTGCCACCTGATGTATCCGGAAGTCTACGCGGACTACACCAAGTTTCAGCGTACCTACGGCGAAGTGGACATGTTGCCGACCAACGCGTTTTTCTACGGGCTCAGGCCGGGGGAGGAGATCGCCGCCGAGATCGAGCCCGGCAAGGTGCTTTTCGTGAAGCTCATTCACGTCGGCGAGCCGGACAAGGACGGCTACCGTACCATCATCTTCGAGGTCAATGGCCGACCTCGTGAGGCGGTCATCCTTGACACTTCCGTCCAAACCAAGGCCAAGCCGCGCCAGAAGGCCGACCCGGCCAACCCGCTGCAGATCGGCGCGCCCATCCCCGGCATGGTCTCAAGCCTCACCGTCAGCGTCGGCACCAAAGTGGCGAAGGACGCCAAGCTGCTCACGATCGAGGCCATGAAGATGCAGACGACCGTTTACGCCGCCGTTGCCGGCATCGTGGAAGAGGTTTTTGCCCAAGTTGGCGACTCGGTGCAAAGCAAAGATCTCCTGATCAGCCTCCGCGCCCGATAACCGGCGGCCGCCCCGCCAACCCCCACCCGCCATGCCCATAACCGGACCACAGCAATTCGATCTCGAGGTGTTCGACACTTTTCAAACTAATGACCCGGCCGCACCCGTCGCCGGAACCGACATCGTCGGTACGGTGGGTGTGACGATCAACTGGAACCCTCAGGGCACAGACCTGACCGCCAAGGGCGTCGAGTTCGCCGCCGCACTCTGGCAAAGCCCCGGCCATGGCCCGCTCACCGTCTACGACAACGCATTGGGTGGCGGACTGCAGCCGGTCGGCACCGTGACCTGGTCCATTGTCACCCATGTATTGAAAAAGATCGAGCCCGACACGCCGAATCAGCGGCAGCGCTGGGCGATCACTCCGGTGATTCAATTGATGCGCAGCTTTGTGCCCAAAGACGGAAGCCCCCCGGACGCCGAGGTCGCCTTCACCGCGTCCGAAACCGTGCGCGGCAATTGGATGCCGATGGCGTAGCCGGGGCCTTGGCCGGGAGAGCATCCTGGTCGCTCGTCGGGGCTTCCGGGCAATGCCGCGGAGCCGGGCCCGTTTCCTTTCCTTTCGGTCCGCAGTCCCGTTGAACCCGAACTCACGCCGCCCGGCGCCGCGCAGCGGCGCGTGGAAACAAGGCAGGGGATCGTAATTGCCGCAACCTGGCGACGTGTGGCAGAGTCATTCCCGCCATGAACACAGCCGAACAGAGAGCCATACTTACGATCGCCATGATGGCCGCCTTTGCGGATGGCGAGAACAGCGAGGTCGAACGCAGCGCGCTCCGCAGCATGGCGGAGAGCTTCGGCCCCGATGGCCAGATCAACCTCTGGGAGATCTACCAGGACGTGGTGGCCGGCCGCCGGCCGCTCGCGGAGGTCGCCGCGCAGCTGGCCACCCCGGAGTCGCGCACCCTGGCCTTCGAAATGGCGGCGGGCGTGTGCGAGGCAGATGGCACGGTCAATGAAAAGGAACGGGCCTTCCTCGAATCTCTCCGCGGGACGTTGAAGCTCGGCGCGTCCCCGACCGACCCGCCGCCTTCTCCGCCGCCCAAACTGGAACCGGTGGACGCCGGGGCCATCGACAAGATGATCATCAACTATTCGATCCTGAATGGCGCGCTCGAGCTCTTGCCGCACGGTCTCGCCACCATGGCCATCCTGCCGTTGCAGATGAGAATGGTCTATCGTGTCGGCCAGCGCTACGGCTACTCCCTCGACCGCGGACACATCCGTGACTTCCTTGCGACCGCCGGGGTGGGATTTGCCGCGCAGGCCGTCGAGAGTGTCGCGCGCCGGTTCATTGGCGGACTCGCCGGGCAGTTGTTAGGCGGCCTGGGGCGCGGCCTTGTGGGCGCCAGCGCCGGCGCGGCCTTTTCGTTCGCCGGGACCTACGCGATCGGCCAGCTGGCGAACTGCTATTATGCCGGTGGCCGCAAGATGGACGCGGCGGTGTTGCGCGAAACCTACGCCCGGCTGCTCACGGAGGGTCGCGCGCTGTTCGGCCAACACGCTGGCGCCGTCCAATCGCGCGCGAGCACGCTCAATCCAAGCGACGTGATCAACCTGGTGCGCAATCCGCAGTGATTGGCCAACCCGGCCTGCGATTCGTGCCCGTTTCGTGATCCGTCGCGTCGAATCGCACGCAACCTGCTCGAGGCTTGCGTGTCCGCGGAGCTGTCCGTATCCCTGCGCCGTGCTCCGCGGATCCTCCGCTTTCCTGCTTCTTTTGCTCGTCGCTGGCCGGGCCACCGCTCAAGTGGCTCCGCTCGCGCCGGTGGTCCATGCGGATTATACCAACTTCGACCTGAGCACCGGCCTGGGCGAAGCGAGGGGTCACGCGCAGATCCAATATGGCTCCGCCCTGCTGCTGGCCGACGAGTTCCACGTCGACCAGAACACCGGCCTGGTGACCGCCGCCGGCCATTTCACCATCACCTCGGGCACGGACCGGTTGCTCGCCGAGCGCGGCAGCTACAACCTGACCACCGGCGTTTTCTCCCTGTCCAATCTCCGCGCAGGCGAGCCACCCTTCTACGTGACGGCTGCGGCCGCGGCCGGCACCCGCGCAAAGATGACGCTCACCGACGCCATCGTGACCTATTCCGAGCCGGGCACCTTCGCACCCACTCTCAAGGCTGATCGGCTCGTATATGAGCCGGGCAAACGGATCACGGGTGAGAACGGGCGCCTGGGACTGGGCGACTTTCGACTGCTGAAGCTGCCCAAATTCGACCGGCCGGTTGCCGAGCCGATCATCTCGTTGCTGACGGCCCGCGTTGGCTACCGGCATAATCTTGGTGCGTATGTCGACCTCGGCCTGCACGTGCCCGTGTGGCCGGGAATCAACCTCGGGGGCGACGTCGCCGAGTACACGGCCCGCGGTCTCATGGCTGGGCCGGGGGGGACCTATCGCCTCACTCCGGACGGCGAAGACGTCACCGGCAGTTTCCGCTCGGGCTTCATCGAGGACCATGGCGACCGCGGGGTCGATCTCCTCGGGCGCCCCGTGCCGCAGGCGCGCGGGTTTTTCGAGTGGAGCCACCAGCAGACCATCGGCGACCGCCTGACGATCACCGGAGAATATAACTGGTGGAAGGACTCCGAGATCTTGCGGGATTTTCACCCGAACGAGTTCCGGGCGGTGCAACAGCCCGACTCTTTTGTCGAGAGCGTCTACGCCGGCGACAACTATTACGTCGATCTCTTCACGCGGCTGGCGCCGAACAATTTCGAGGAGGTGCAGGAGCGGCTGCCGGAACTCCGTTTCGACCTGCTGCCAACGCCGATCGGGGCCGGCTTCTATGAACGCTTCAACTCCAGCTTCTCCGCGCTGCAGGAGGACTCGCTTTTCAGCGGCCCTACCCTGCGCAGCGACCGGTTTGACACCTTTTATTCGGTGGAACGTCCGATCAAGCCCGCCGACTGGCTGACCATTACGCCCGTGGCAGGCGGGCGGCTGACCTATTACGCGAAGGCCGTCGGCGATCGCAGCAATTACACCCGCTGGCTGGGCGAGGTGGGGGTCGATGCCGCCCTCCGGGCCAGCGGCGTTTTCGACTACCACAGCCAGCTCTGGGGCATCGACGGCCTGCGTCACCTGCTAACCCCCAGGCTTTCCTACCGCTACATCCCCGAGGCCGAGCGTGGCCAAGCTTATATCCCGCCGATCGACCGGCAGGTGTTTTCCACGTACCTTCAGCCCATCGAACTCGGCAACATGCGAAATATCGACAGCCTGCACGGGACGCACGTCCTGCGGCTGAGCCTTGACAATGTGTTGCAGACGCGCGCCACCGATTATGGCTCGCGCGATCTCATCAACTTCAATCTCGCCTCCGATCTGAATATCTCCACGAGCCCCGGCCAGCGCCGGTGGTCCGATTTCTACACTGAACTGACGGTCACCCCGGCCACCTGGCTGCGCCTGGAGCTCTTCCAGCGGCTGTCCTCCCGGACGTTCAACCTGCACGAGCTCAACACTGGCCTCGAGCTCGTCGACCACGAATGGTGGACCCTGCGGTTCTCCTCCACGTACCTGCAGCAGCAGATTGAGCAGTACTTTCTCGAGTTTGATCGGCGCTTGAACGAAGTGTGGAGGGGCTATGCGCGGGTGCGCTACGACGGTCGCGCCCAGCGGTGGGATGAATTGTCCTTCGGACTTCGCCAGAACCTGCAGAACACCTGGAACGTCCGCTATGAGGTCTCGTGGTATCATGGCCAGCAGCGCGAGGGCTCATTTGGCCTTAACTTGATGGTCGATTTGATCCGGTTTTAAGCGATTGCACCCGGCTGGCATCGGTCCGGGTCGGGGCGATCGCGACGCGGCCGGTCCATCCTGGTTTCACTTTCGATTCGCGCCGCGCACTCCACTGGCCACCTGACTGCGCTGCCGGAGCTACCATTCTCCTCCGATGACGTCCGCCTCAATCGTCCCCAACCAACAGAGGACGTTCCTGCGCCTGTGGGGGCACCTGCAGCCGCACCTGTCATCGGACCGCAATCTCCCTGCGCGCATCCAGAAGGCCCTGCGGCACCGCGAATTTGGCGCCCGCGACCGGCGCCTTTATCGCGAACTGCTTTACACCGCCTTGCGCTACCGGCCGTGGATCGCTGAGCTTGCGGCTCGGTCGCCGGATGAAGCGGTGCGCGCCGTCGCCTGGCTCGCGGCCGACCTGCCGGCGACCCGCGGCTTCCGGGAAGCCCTGGTCCCCGGGTGGCCATCGCCCCCTGAGTCGACAGCGGCGCGCGCCAGGCATCTTGGCACCAGCCGGGAACTGCTCCCTGACTGGTTTCGCGCACACTGCGCCGCCGCGTTTGTACCACCCGACCTTGAAGCGCTGCACCGCCGCACACCGTTGTGGATCCGGCTGCAACCCGAAGCCGGCGAGCGCGTCCGGGCGGAATTTCTCCAGCAGGGGTGGCGCGTGCGCACACCGGAGGTGGAGCCCGGCGCCTGCGAAGTGCTGGCGGAAGCCGACCTCACCTCCACCCAGGGGTACCGCGAGGGCCGATTCGAGATTCAGGATCTCGGCTCCCAACTCATCCTCGCCAGCGCCGCCCTCGCGCCCGGCGGATCCTGGCTCGACGCGTGCGCCGGAGCCGGAGGGAAAACCCTCCAGCTCGCCAGCCTGCTCGGCCCGGAGGGACGGGTCGACGCCTTTGATGTCCGGGTCGGCGCCATGGCGGAGCTCCTCCGGCGAACGCGTCGCGGCGGCTACGCCAACATCCGCCCGCTCGCGCAGGTTCCCGCCGAAGGGCTTTATGACGGAGTGCTGGTGGATGCGCCGTGCAGCGGCAGCGGCACCTGGCGACGGGCTCCGCACCTGAAATGGTGCACCGGACCCGCCGATATCACGGCCCATGCCGCCCTTCAGCGGGAGTTGCTCGCCCGTTTCAGCCGCCTGGTCCGGCCCGGCGGACGGCTGGTCTATGCAACCTGCTCGCTGAGTCGTCAGGAGAACCAGGAGGTGATCGCGGCATTTCTTGCCGCCCACCCCGGGTTCTCCGCGGCGCCCCCGGCCCGCACCTTTGGCTGCCCGGCCGATGCCGGGGGCCTGACCATCCTTCCGGCGATTCACGACACCGACGGTTTTTTTGTTAGCACGATGCGGCGGTTCCGCTGATTTTTCCGTTGCGGCGCGCCGGCGGTCACCAACCATGGCCGCGTGGTTCCCGACGCCGACTATCGCATCAAGCTCCAGGTCTTCGAAGGTCCGCTCGACCTGCTGCTCTTTCTTATCCGGAAGAACGAGCTGGATATCTACGATATCCCGATTGAGCAGGTGACGCGGCAATATCTCGACACGATCTTTGCCATGCAGCAGCTCGACCTGGAGCTGGCCGGGGAGTTCTTCGTGATGGCGGCCACCTTGATGGAGATCAAGAGCCGCATGCTCCTGCCCAAGGACCTGCAGGCCACCGACCCCAACGCGGCCGCGGAGGAGGAGATGGACCCGCGCTGGGAGCTGGTCCATCAGCTCATCCAGTACCGGAAGTTCAAGGAGGCGGCCGGCCGGCTGGGTGAGCTGGCGGTCGAACGGCAGGACATGATCGCGCGGTACGTGTCGGCGCTCTCCGACCGGAGCGACCGCCCGCTGAAGAACACCGACCGCATCGAACTCTGGAACGTTTTCAACATCGTGTTGCGCCGGCTCGCCGAGAAGCTGGTCGTGGGGGAAATCCATGACGAGCAGGTGACCGTCGCCGACCAGATGGAGCTGCTGCTCGCCCGGCTCCAGACCCAGCCCCGGTTCGTCTTCTCGCAGCTTTTCGCCACGACCGTGAGCTTGCGCATGCTCATCGCCACCTTCCTTGCAGTGCTGGAGCTGACCCGCCTCAAGCGTCTGCGCATCAGCCAGGATGCAGCGTTTGCCGACATCCTCTGCGAGGCCGTTGTGGAGAACAAACTTGAAACACCGGTGCCGCCGACCACTGTGATGGCGTGAAATTGGGGAGGACAAAAAGGAAGAAACGAAGGCAAGCCGCCCTGCTGGGCGTGGGTCTGGACAACCACGACGGTCATAAACGCCTCACGACCGGGGAGAAGTTCCTTGTCGTGGGCGGCTCGGAGGAAACTCACGAGCGCATGACGGAAACAGTGGTGAAGACCTTCGAGGAACTGAAGCAGCGCGGCAAACCGCTCGAGGAGGTCGAACCGACGGAATTGACCGAGATCATCCACCGTTCGACGCCGCGCTAAATCTTCGTCGCCCGATTGACAGCTCAACCGCTTCGCCAACAGTAATCACCATGTCCGACAAAATCTTCCACCTGACCACGGCCACGTTCAATGATGCCATCGGCGCCGCGACGCCCGTGCTCGTCGATTTCTGGGCTCCCTGGTGCGGCCCCTGCAAGATGATTGCCCCCATCCTCGAGGAACTGGCGACGGAGCTGGCCGGAAAGCTCACCATCTGCAAGGTGAACGTCGACGACAACGGCGAGATCGCCGCCCGCTATGGCATCCGTGCCATCCCCACATTGCTGCTTTTCAAGGGCGGCCAGCTGGCCGACCAATATGTTGGCATGATGGACAAGGCGACGCTGAAGGCGAAGATCTCGGCCAAATTCTGATCAGCCCGCCACGATTGCGCCCGCCAGGACCAGGGCGTATCCCGTGAGAAAGCCGCTGCTCTTGCCCAGCAGCCCGATGCAATCCGCCGGGGTGGCCGTCCGGTGCAGGCCGCGCACCAGCCCGAAACCGAAGCCGCCTGACAACAGCGCGGCGGCCACGCCGGTTTCCATCCGGAATACCCCGAGGGCGCCGAGGCACAACGGCGCGGCGGCGGCGATTCCGAGCGCCGTTGCGAATTGCCACCGTGCAAAGCGTTTCCCAAAGCGGACGACCAGCGTCCGTTTGCCGGCCTTGGCATCCGTTGCGGCATCGCGATAATTGTTCGCCAGAAGGATGTTGGTGGTGAGGGCGCCGATCGCCACGGCTGCGACCATCACACCGCTGTCAACGGAACCGGCTTGCACGTAGAAGGTGGCGCCTACCGCCACGAGGCCGAAAAAGACAAAGACGAACGCATCCCCGAGTCCATGATAGCCGAGCGGAAAGGGTCCGCCAGTATACGCGATGCCGCTGAGGATGCTGGCCGCCCCGATCGCCACGAGCCACCAGCCTCCCCAGGCGATCAACGTCAGACCGCTGGCAAAGGCCAATCCGAAGGCCAGCCACATCGCCCGCTTCATTGTCGCCGGCGCCACCAAGCCGGCCGCCACGGCCCGCCGCGGGCCGACGCGCTCCCCGGTGTCGGCCCCGCGCATGAAATCATAATAATCGTTGGCGAAATTCGCGCCGATCTGCACGAGCAATGCAAAGGCGAGGCAGCACCCGGCGGCCGCCGCGTGGAACGCTCCGGCGTGCCAGGCCAGGGCCGATCCGACTACTACCGGAGAAACCGCCGCCGGCAGCGTGCGCGGCCGCATGGCGGCGAGCCAGATCTTCCACGGCGCTTCCTGGGTCGACACGGTGCGCCAAGCTAGCGGACCCGAACCCGGGCACAAGGAGATTGAGCCTGGTCGCCGTCACTCATCTCCACCGATTTCGATTCTCTGCGCTACCGGAGATCGGCTTGTACTTATCACCCTCAGGTATGCTCAACGCTTCCTCCAGCCCCCGGATCCGCTGCAACACCACCTCCGCCATCGCCTCCGGATCATTGGCTGGCAGATGCGGATGCAGGCGGCAAAGCCAGAGGTACGCTTCGCGTTCGCGTCCCAGCCGCCGCAACAGTTCTCCATGGATTCGCGCGGCGCAGTAGGGCGCGTCCGGCAATCCCGCGGCCCTCTGATACCACTCAGCCGCCGCCAAGAGATCACGCCGGCGGTAGAGCTGGATATTGGCCGTCTCCACACAGACCGCCGCGCTTTCTGGATGACAGCGGTGGGCGTCCGCAAGGTAGCCCAGGGCAGTCTCCGCCTGCTCTTCCACAATGCGCCTTTCGCCATCCGCCGAGCCGCCGCCGCGGGCGTGCGCCGCGCGGCGCCATTCGCTCATGTCATAAGCCATGATGCGGGCGCCATTCAGCCAGAAGCAAACCGGGCGGTCATCGACGGTCGTCACGAGCCGGATCAGCCTTTCGGTGGCGGGCAGATCGCAGGCCGCCCACGCCTGGTAGGTTTTGAGCCAAAGCCCGTCCGCTACCAGGGCGCGCAGTCCTCCCAACATGGCCGCACTCACCCCGGCCCCCGTGACCTGCGCGGGTCCACCGGACAGCGACGACGGCCGCCGATCCTCATTCAGTCGGTCCACCCGCTCACGCAGCGGCTGCACGACTGCGCCAGCGGCCCAAAGAGCCGCGAATGCGACGCCGGCGAACTTGGCGCTAGAGTTCACGATGACGAAAGCAATAGATGGCGAGACCGCCAAACACGCTGATATAAACCAGCGAATACAGCGTGATTCCGCCCAGATAGCCGGCCGACAGCGGCCCACCGGCCTTCACCCGGTCGACCATATTGTAGATTTCAAAATCGGGCAGGATGCCTCCAACCAGTCTCGCGGCACCCCTGATCCAAGGTAAGTCCGCCAGGCGATAAGACTGACAGGCCAAGTTCTGCAGATTGCAGATGACCAGCGCAAAAAAACCCGAAACCAGCGCAAACAGGCTGGTGCGCGCATAGCTTGCCACGGAAAGGGTGATCGCCGCCAGCACGCCCAACCGGAGCCATTGCACCATTCCCCCGGCAATCACCGCGGCGTAGGAAATCCGGCAGCCATTTTCGAAGGTCCCGGAATCGGTCGCGGCGAGCGCCGCCTGCCGCCACCAAAGCAGACTGGCAAGGGAGACGATCCCCGAGGCGCAGAATGCCAGGAGCAGCAGCAGAACGCCACCCAGTTTGCCGAGAATGAATTCCGACCTCCACACCGGTTTGGCGAGGACCGTCAGCACGGTTCGCCTCTCGATCTCGCTAAAGAACAGCTGCACGGTCGTGACAATCGCCAGGATTGACCCGAAGAAGGTCAAGATGCCGAAACCGGCATCCAGCAGGAATTCCGGTTCGGGTGCGCCAAAGCTGCGGTGGTGGAAGACGAGCGCGCTGCCACCCAATGCCGCAGCCGTGATCACGAGCATCAACAAAAGTCGCTGCCGCACGGCTTCGCGGAAAGTGTTCTCCGCGATCCACGCCACGCGTCCGATCGACAGGCGCCCGCGATTCATGGCGGGCAAATCTCCCCGCTCCGGCCGCGCTGGACGGTCTCCAGAAACACCCGCCGCAGTCCCGTCCGGTTCATCCGCGTGTCGTGCAGCCGGCCCCCGCGGGCCTCCAGCCAGGCGCGCAGCTCGCCCCAGGCGTTCTCCGGAAGCGATTCAATTCCTAGCATGATCCCGCCGGCCCGCCGTGCCAGCTCATCGATCCGGCCCGCGGCGACCTGGCGGCCGTGGTCAAGCATCACCGCCCGGTCGCAGACCTCCTCCACCTGTTCGAGCTGGTGGGAGCTGAGTAGCACGGTGCGGCCCTCCGCTTTGAGGCGGCGGATCAGGGCGCCGATTTCCGCGGCGCCGGCCGGGTCGATGCCCGAGGTCGGCTCGTCAAGGATCAGCAGCCACGGGTCGGTGACGAGCGCCTGGGCCAGGCCGATGCGCTGCCGCATCCCCTGTGAATAGGAGCCGATGCGGCGGTGGGCCTCCGCGACCAGGCCGACCTTCGCGATCGCCGCCCAGACGCGTTCGGGCAGACCGGCACGCGTCAATCCGCCCATCCTCGCATAAAAGCGCACTGTTTCGAAGCCCGTCAGGTGAGGATAGAAATCCGGGGTTTCCGGCAGGTACCCAACGGCCCGCCGCGCTTCGACGCAACCGCTCGGGACCCCAAACACCCGGCAGTCCCCCGCGGTCGGCGCGAGCAGGCCAAGGATGATCTTGAGCAGGGTGCTCTTGCCGGAACCGTTTGGCCCGAGCAGCGCCGTGACCTCGCCCGCTTCGATTCCGAGGCTGATTCCATCCAGGGCCCGGATCCGGGCCGCTCCCGCCCCGGATCGGAAGTCCTTGGTTATGCCCGCGAGCTCGATGGCATTCACGGCGTCGCTTAACGAATCGTGAAACCCGCAAACTGGGGCGCGCGCCGCTGGCTGGTGCGCTCCACCGTGCGCACGAATCCGTGCATCCGTTCCTCGATTGCCCCGATGAAGCCGTTGACCTCCGGCGCGTCGCCCTCCACTTCGACGCGGACCCGGCCGTCGGGCAGGTTCTGCACGTAACCGGCGACGTCAAACTCCCTTGCGAGTTGCAGCGTGGTGTAGCGAAAACCCACCCCCTGAACCCGTCCGGACCAAAGGACCGTCTCGTGCTGAACCTCGTTTGCAGCCGACATTCCGGTACCATGAGCCGCCGGCGCCATTTCTTCAATGCGCAAAATTGCGTAGAATCATCTGGCCCGACTTGGCGGATTTCTCATTGCCTTTTTCCGCCGCCCGCCGCCACACTCCGCGACCGGGCGGAAAAGCCCCCCATCAGATGAGTGACTTTAACTCCGAGAGTTTCCCTGAGAACGAGTGGGATGAGTGTGGCGACTTGGCGTGGAACGAGTTCGACTGGGAACGCTACCTTCGGGATCAGGATGACGTGCTGCACCGTTATCTCGCGTTCTACGAGGGACTGAAGGGGCGTCCCGACCGGATCGACGAAGTCGCGAGTCTCATGGGATGGGACACCGGCCAGCTGGGCGGCGATTCGCTCGATGCGCCTGGCAGCCCGGCCAGGGAAGACACCTCCGATCCGCCGGCATTCGGCAGGAACAGCCCTCTCGAGCCCTATACGCTGCACAAGAACCCGGTTTTTGTGGCGACCAAAGCCCTCTACCTAAGCTTGAAACGCGGCTGGGAGCGCGTGGCTGGAGATCCGGGCAAAGTCGGGCAGCCGCTGGCGATCGCGACGCAAACGAGCCTGTATCGGGGAGAGGAACATGCCGTTCTCGGCGTGCAGGCGATTGACCTCGGAGACTATGCACTGGCGGTAAGCCTGTTCAAACGTGCGTTGGAGGAACTCAATCAGACGCTCGCGCTGACCAGTGATTCCACGGTGGCTGGCCGGGCGGTGAATGACTGGCGCGGCGACGCCCTGCCCCGCCTGTTCGACCTGCGGGAGATCTGGCTGCGCGTTATCAGCGAATGCCGGGAGGAGCTTGAGCGGCGCGTCGATGAGGAGGGTTGAGTCCGGCTGTGGCCGCAAAAGCCTCCCGACCAGCCTTGCAGACATGATCGTCGCCGCGGTTCGCGGTTCTTCCTCGTATCACACTGGGTCATCGGCAGATGGGTGGATTGAATGATCCTCCCGAGGGTGGTGGCCCGGCTGCGTTGATGCCGCGCCCACCGAACGGTTCATTCCGCCGGACTCCGGTCCCATGGAGCCTCCGGATGAAATGAAAACGGGTGCAACCCAAACCTCACCCAGCTCTTGGGCTAACCCCAAAAAGAGCCCGCTTTCCGCTCGCTTTCTTTGTCGCCGGGATAAATGGGTATTGCTTGTCCGCCATGTTCTTGTCTCCAGATTTTAGCCCGCCCAGCAGCATGATTGCAGCTCAAGATCATTGCAGCGCCCTTGCCGAGAATGGACTCCACCTGCACCCAGGTCTGGACTTGGCGCCCGTCATCGCCGACGGTTGCATGCTTCTGCCCTTTACTCCCCAAGCGAGTTCGTTAAAGCAAGCTGGGCCCGCTCAAGCGGCATCCTAATATGAAACAAATCGCCGCAATTCACGTCTACAGTTAATCGTCGAAGCGGCAGGCGTTTCTGTCCATTTTTAATAATGACCATCACTTTTCAGCGCACTCAACCCAAGTCGATCATGCTGCTCCTTGCCCGTTGGCCCCGCCGCCTGATGCTCGCGGCGGCTTTTTGTCCGTCGCTGATCCTGGGCCAGACCACCTACACCCCCTATACTTTCACCACCCTAGCCGGGTTGGCCGGCATCGGCGGCACCGACGGAACGGCCGGCACGGCCCACTTCAATCGTGCCTCGGCCGTGGCTGTGGACAGTCTGGGCAACACGTTCGTCGCGGACACGGAAAACAGTTCCATCCGGAAGATCGACTCGACAGGGGTTGTCACGACCTTTGCGGGAGTGAGCGGCAGCATTGGCAGCACCGATGGCACGGGCTCGGCCGCGCGTTTTTTTGATCCGGCCGGCATCGCGGTGGACAGTTCCCGCAATGTTTACGTGGCGGACACTGGCAACGACACGATCCGGAAGATCACGCCAGCCGGGGTGGTGACCACCCTGGCCGGCTCCCCCGGAATCAGCGGCTTTGCCGACGGCACGGGTTCGGCGGCGCGGTTCAACCTTCCGCTCGGCATCTTTATCGACAGCTCCGGCAATATTTTGATTGGCGATTCGGGCAACAACACGATCCGGAAGGTCACGCCAGCGGGAGTTGTCAGCACGATCGCAGGCGTGGGTCAGACCGCCAGCACCGGGAGCACGGACGGGGCCGCCCGGACCGCGCGGTTCAATGAACCGCATCGGACCGTGGTCGATAGCTCCGGCAATGTCTTCGTGGCCGATACCTACAACCAAACCATCCGGAAGATCAACTCCGTCGGGGTGGTCACGACGCTGGCCGGGTCGCCCGGTCTTCGCGGCAGCACGGATGGAGTCGGCAGCGCCGCCCGATTTAACTATCCGACAGCCCTGGCCTTGGACAGCGCGGGCAATATCCTGGTGGCTGACAGTCTTAACGATGCAATCCGGAGGGTCACACCGACTGGAATGGTCACCACCGTGGCCGGCGCTTCGGGCATGACTGGCAGTGTGGATGGCATTGGCGCCAGCGCCAGGTTCAACGGGCCCGTTTCCGTGGCGGTCAACACCAGCGGCATCATTTACGTCGCCGACACCAGCAACCATGTGATCCGGGCGATCGCGACGGATGGCACCGTGACCACCCTGGCCGGTTTGGCCGGAACCACTGGCACCGCGGATGGGGCCACCTCGAGTGCGCGCTTCGATTATCCCACGGGAATCGCGGTGGAAGCCTCCTCGGGCAATCTCTATGTGGCCGATGCCAGCAACGAGGCCATCCGCAAGGTTACTTCCACTGGCACGGTGACCACTTTTGCGGGCCTGGCAACCATCACTGGCTCGACTGACGCCACGGGCACCGCGGCGCTTTTTGATTCGCCCCAAGACGTGGCGGTGGACGGGTCCGGCAATGTCTACGTGGCGGATACCAACAACTGCACGATCCGGAAAATCACCACGGACGGGGTGGTCACCACGCTGGCGGGCACGGTCGGCAGAAAAGGCGCGGCCGACGGGGTGGGCGCGGCTGCACAATTCGGCTTTCCGTCCGGTCTATCGGTCGACGCCCAAGGCAACCTTTACGTGGCCGACACTTATAACAACACCATTCGGAAAATCATCACCAGTGTTGCGTCGGTCAGCACGCTCGCCGGGGCGGCCAGCAACGCCGGGTATCTCGACGGTCCCGCCAGCACCGCGCAGTTTCGCAGCCCCGCCGGCATCACCGGGGACAGCCAGAACAACCTCTACGTGACCGACACCGGCAACAACACGATTAGGAAGATCACCCCGGCTGGTGTCGTCAGTGTGTTCGCAGGCGCCGGGTTGACCGGAAGCAGCGGCACCGATGATGGCGCCAGCCGCACGGCGCGATTCAACTCCCCCAACGGCATCACCGCGGATGGCGCCGGGAATTTTTATGTAACCGACACGACCAACGAGACCATCCGCCTAATTACCCCGGATGGCACCGTAAGCACCCTGGCGGGGACCGCAGGAGTGCCCGGCTATTTTGACGGCACCGGCGCCAGCGCGCGATTTAATGGCCCCTTCGGCATCGCGGTGGACAGCGGCGGCAATCTCTATGTCGCCGACATCAACAACAATGCGATCCGCAAGGTCCTGCCGGGCGCCGTGGTCACCACGCTGGCCGGCACGCTGACCAATGTGGGCAGCACGGACGGGATCGGCGCCGCCGCGCGATTCAATTTCCCCAGCGGAATCACCGTGGACGGCGCGGGCAACCTCTATGTGGCCGACAATGGCAACTCCACGATCCGCAAGATCGCCGCGGGCGGCGTGGTGACGACCCTGGCGGGTGCGCCCGGCGCCACGGGCACTACGGACGGCACCGGCAACGCGGCGCGTTTCAATTTTGCGACCGGCCTGACGGTGGACGGCTCCGGCAACCTGTACGTCGCGGACACGTTCAATGAAACGATCCGCAAAGTAACCACCGCAACCGGCGTGGTGACGACATTGTCGGGCCTCGCCGGCGTCGTGGGCAGCACGGATGGCGTCGCCACCAACGCGACATTCTCCTCCCCAATCAGTGTGGCGCTGGGCAGCGGGGTGGTCTACGTAGCGGATTCAGGCAACCAGCTGATCCGGAAGGTGGCTCCCGACGGCACCGTGACCACGCTGGCCGGCAACGCCGGCATCGTGGGCAGCACCGATGCCACCGGAACGGCGGCACTTTTTGCCAATCCGCAATGCGTGGCAACGGATAGCGCCGGGAACATCTACGTGGCGGATACCACCAACCAGACCATCCGCAAGATCACCTCGGCTGGCGTGGTCACCACCCTGGCGGGCACGGCCGTGACCAAAGGCCGGGTGGACGGGGTCGGAACCAATGCCCAGTTCAACCAACCCTATGGCATCGCAGTGGACAGCGCCAATAATGTCTACGTCGCGGATACCGACAACTACACGATCCGAAAGATCGCGCCCGATGGAACGGTCAGCACGTTCGCGGGCCTTGCGGGCAGCACCGGCTATTCGGACGGCACAGGCAGCGCCGCTCGATTCAAATCGCCCCGGGCGTTGACCGTCGACAGCGCCAACAACGTCTTTGTCGCGGACACCGGCAACAACATGATCCGGATGATCACCCCGGCCGGCGTCGTCACCACCATCGCCGGGGCGGGAGAACAGGGCAGCAAAGGCAGTGCCGACGGCTCTGGCAGCCAGGCGCGTTTTAACGAGCCTTACGGACTGGCCTTCGATACGGCGGGCAATCTCTTTGTCGGCGACACCTATAACGCCACGATTCGCAAGATCGCTCCGAACGGAACTGTCTCCACGCTGGCGGGCGCCGTGGCGACCGCAGGATTCTCGGACGGCGTAGGCAGCGCGGCGCAGTTCTTCTTTCCCTACGGCGTGGCCACGGATGCCGCGGGCAATGTCTATGTGGCGGATGCCTATAACGCCACGATCAGAAAATGCACCACCGACGGCGTGGTCACCACCCTGGCCGGGATGGCGGCCGCCCGCGGCAGCACGGATGGCACCGGCAGCGCGGCATTCTTCTTTAAGCCAATTGCGGTGGCCGTCGATAGCGCCAACAATGTTTACGTGGCGGACAATGCCAACAGCACGATTCGAAAGGTCACCTCCGCCGGGGTGGTCACCACCCTCGCCGGCCTGGCCGGAAGCAGCGGTTATTTCGATGCTGCGGGCAGTGCCGCGCGCTTTGGATCACCAACGGGCGTTGCGGTGGATGGCGCTGGTAATGTCTACGTGACGGATGCCGGCACCAATACCATCCGGAAAATCACGCCGTCCGGCGTCGTGACCACGTTGGCCGGTTCCTCTTCCAGCAGTGGTAGCGCTGACGGCACCGGCACCGCGGCCGGGTTTTCGAGTCCGTCCGGCCTCGCCCTGGATGGTGCCGGCAACGTCTATGTCGCGGATGGTGGCAACCAGACCATCCGGAAGATCACGCCCGCTGGCGTGGTCACTACGCTGGCCGGCATGGCTGGAATCAACGGAAGTACCGATGGCACCGGCAGCGCCGCGCTGTTCAACTCTCCATCCGGCATGGCCGTGGATTCCGTGGGGAACATCTACGTCGCCGACACGATGAACAACACGATCCGCAAGGGCACCCCGTCTTCCTCGGGCGGTTCCGGCGGTTCCGGCGGTTCCGGGGGTTCGGGCGGTTCCGGGGGCTCGGGAGGTTCCGGAGGCTCGGGCGGTTCCGGCGGCACTTCCGGCAATCTCGGAAGCACCGGCAGTCCCAACAGCTCAGTCGGGGTGGTGCTCTTCCTTTATCCGACCAGCATCGCAAAAGACAGTTCGGGCAATCTTTTCGTGGCGGATGCCTCGAGCAACACCATCCAGAGAATCACCTCCGGCGGCGTGGTCACAACCTTCGCGGGGATGGCCGGGGTCGCGGGCACCACCGACGCGAGCGGCAGCAACGCGCGATTCAATCTGCCGAACGGCGTGGCGGTGGATGGCGCCGGAAGTGTTTACGTGGCGGATACGGGTAACGCCATGATCAGGAAAGTCACGGCGGACGGCACCGTGACCACCTTCGCGGGGACGGCTTCAAATCGCGGCAACCGGGACGGCACTGGCAGCAGCGCCTGGTTCGGCTCGCCGACTGGAATCTCGACCGACAGCGCCGGCAATCTCTACATCGCGGACGCCTACACCGACACGATTCGAAAAATCACCTCCGCCGGGGTCGTGACCACGGTAGCGGGAACCTCCACCACCCGCGGCGATGCCGACGGCACTGGCGCCGCCGCATTGTTCAACTATCCGACCGGCGCGACGGTCGACAGCGCGGGCAATATCTATGTGGCGGATGCCTACAATGACACCATTCGCAAGATCACCCCGGCCGGCGTTGTGTCCACCTTGGCAGGCTCGGCCGGAATCAGTGGCGCCGTCGACGGAACGGGGATCTACGGGCTCTTCAGTCAACCGGTCGGAGTGGCGGTGGATGCCAGCGGCAATGTCTATGTTGCGGATACTGTCAATTGCACGATCCGGAAGGTCAGCCCGCCGGGGGTGGTGACGACGGTCGCGGGAATCGCCGGAATCGCCGGGTTGAGGGACGGCGCCGGGACCAACGCTTTGTTCAACCAGCCGCGTGGGGTAATGCTGGACGGCTCGGGTGGCCTTTACGTGGCAGACACCGGGAACGCGGCGATCCGCCGGGTCGCAGCAGACAGCACCGTGAGCACGCCAACGATGACCCAGCCAGCCGCCGCCAGCACGACCACCACCACCAGTAGCTCTGGCGGTGGGGGCGCCGTGGACGCCTGGTTTGTTGGCCTGCTGGCCCTGCTGGGATTCATGCGGTGGATGGCGCGCAAAAACTAGTCGGTCTCGCCATCCGCTCATGGGCCACCCTGTCGGTCGGGGTTGCGGCTGGCCTAGCGTTCGCCTGGCCGGGCCTGGCCGGCCGGCTGATCTACAACCGTGCGGACATTCTCGCCGGGGAAGCCTGGCGGATGTGGACGGGGCACCTGGTACATTTCAACCCGGGCCATTTGCTGTGGGACCTGGCGGTTTTCCTACCCGCGGGCGCCTGGCTCGAGTGGACCGCCCCTGCGTTGACGCGGTGGTTCTACGCCCTGACGCCGCTGGCGATTTCCGCTCTGCTCCTCTCGGTCGAGCCAACCCTCGGCTACTATGCCGGACTGTCCGGGCTTGCCACTGGCGTCCTCGTCCTGCTGGCGATCGTGCAACTTCGCCGTGACACCGTTGGACCCCACTGGTTCTGGCCGGGGGTATTGCTGCTGGTCGCCGCGAAGGTCGTGGTGGAATTGCGGGCGCAGGCGCCGCTGGTTGTCCACTTCGAACCCGGGGTGCGGACGGTTCCGCTCGCGCACCTCGGCGGCATCGCTTGCGCGCTGGTTGCCGCGCTTCTCGCGGCGCTCCGCGCCCGGCGCCATGTCAGCTGACCGGCTGGCGTGCCATCGGAAGCTCCGAAGGAGCGAAGGTG
>PMBT01000059.1:0-20243 GCA_003153035.1 Opitutia bacterium | reverse complement strand
CTGCCAGCCGTAGGCCCGGCGAAGGCTGGCGGAGAGAGGGGGATTCGAACCCCCGATAGGTTTTAACACCTATGGCGGTTTAGCAAACCGCTGCCTTAAGCCACTCGGCCATCTCTCCACAAAGCGGGTCCAGAGGCAAGCGCGCGCGGCTGGCGACTGCAAGGCTGTTTTGCCGCCGATAGGTCAGCGCGCCTTGAGCAGCAGGACGGGCACGTTGACGCTGTGCCGGACCCGCCGGGACGTCGTCCCCAGGAACAAGTCTCCCACAAACCGGTGTCCGTGGGTGCTCATGGCCACCAGGTCGCACTGCTTCTCCCTCACCCACTTGATGATCTCCTCGGCCGGCTCGCCGTACGCCAATTCCGCGTCAGCCACAAGGCCCGCGGTTTGAAACTCGGCCTGCACCGTCGCCAGATACGCCTTGTCCTCCGAGATCTCCGGGCTGACCGCCTCGCGCCCGAACATGCGCGCTGCCCAGCCGTCGGCCACATGCAACAGGACGACACGGCTGCGCGTGATCTGAGCCAGGGCCTTGACGTGATCAATGATCGCCCGGTCGGTCGGCGTCGCGTCCAGCGTCACGAGAATCTTGTTATACATGGATTGCCCTCCGCTCGGAGTGCCCGGAGCGTCATCCTTCAGCGCCCCACGATGACGGCCCAACCCTCCTTCAATGCGTCGGGGAGGCTATAGAGGTCCAGCGCCGTAATCAACAACGCGCTTCCCCAGCCCGCCAACAGCAGGAACCAGCCATTCCGCCATTGCCCCATCCGCCGGCGCGAGCTGGTGAAATGCAGCAGCGGAAACATCGCCAGCGGCAGCTCAATGCACAACACGACCTGGCTGAGATTCACCAGATCGGTCACGCTGCTGTTGCCACGGACGCTGATTATCACGATCGCCGGCACCACGGCCAGGGTGCGGGTGATCAGGCGCCGCAACCATGGCTTGATCCGCCAGTGCATGAAACCTTCCATCACAACCTGCCCGGCCAGCGTGCCGGTAATCGTGCTGCTCTGGCCGCTGGCGAGCAACGCCACCGCGAAGAGCGTGCTGGCCAGCGTCGTCCCCAGCAGCGGCGCCAGCGTCAGGTAGGCCACGCGGATCCAGTCGCTGTCGGCCGCGAATCGGACCACCGCCCCGTTGGCCGCGGTCACACTGTCCTTGCCGTTGAACACGATGGCGGCGAGCACGAGGATCGCCGCGTTGATGAAGAACGCGATGGTCAACGCCACCGTCGTATCGATCGTGTTGAAGCGAATGGCGCGGCGCACGGACGGCTCATCCTGCTGCAGCTTGCGGGTCTGCACCAGGGCCGTGTGGAGGTACAGGTTGTGCGGCATGACCGTCGCTCCGATGATGCCGATCGCCACGACGAGCATGCCGGCCTGGGCAAAGTCGGGCCGGACCATCGCGCGGCCCATTTCCAGAAAGTCAGGCCGGGTCTGGGCCAATCCGAAAACCTCCACCCCATAGCAGACGCCGATGGTCAGCACAAAAACCGCGACCACCGCCTCGATCAACCGCATGCCCAGGCCTTGCAGCGCCAAGAGCAGCAGCACGTCGAAGGCGGTGATGATGATCGCCCACTGCAGGGGAATGTGGAACAGCATGTTCAGGGCCACCGCGCTGCCGAGGGACTCCGCCAGGTCCGTCATGCCGATGGCGATTTCCATGGAAATCCAGTTCGGCCAGCGCAGCCACCCGGGGTAGTAGTCGCGGCAGCACTGGGCCAGATCCTTGCCCGTCGCCACGCCCAGCCGCGCCGAGATCACCTGCAGGATGACCGCCATGAAGCTGGCCAGGGCAACGACCCAGAGCAGGCCGTATTTGTACTGCGCCCCGCCCGCCAGATCGGTGCCCCAGTTGCCCGGGTCCATATACCCGACGCTCACCAGGATCGCCGGTCCGACAAAGGCCCGCCATTGCCGCCAGAACCCGGTCTGCTGGCCGGGCACCTCCACGGTGCCGTGCACCTCCTCCAGCGAGGGGTGGCCGGCGGGCGCCGGGTCGGCCCCCGGGCGGGGACCGGAATCTTTTGGCCTCGTCTCCAAGTTGTAGCCACGGCTACAACCACCTGAACCGGTTGTCAATGAGCTTTCCTTTTGGCCCGATTTGCGCCTGAATCCCCCCCCTATGGGCACCCCCGCCAGACGCCGCCCCGCGGCACCCCGGACCGGCCTCCAGCGCACCCGGGCGGAGCACGCCCAGGAGACCGCCCAGGACTACGCCGAGCTGATCGCGGAGCTCATCGGCACGACGGGTGAGGCGCGGGTGACCGACCTGGCCCGCTGCTTGGGCGTCACCCATGTCACGGTGAACCGCACGATCCAGCGGCTGCAGCGCAGCGGGCTGGTGACCGCGCGTCCCTACCGCTCCATCTTCCTGACGGAGACCGGCCGGAAACTCTCCGTCGAGTCGCGGCGGCGGCACGAGATTGTCGGCGCGTTCCTCAAGTCGCTCGGCGTGCCGGAGGGGATCGCCCATGCCGACGCCGAGGGCATGGAGCATCACGTCAGCAAGGAAACGCTCGCCGCATTCATCAAGCACCTCAAGCGCCGCCGGCTCCGCGCCTGAGACGGCCCGCTCTGCCCGCGGCGCCAGCCTGCGTCGACCCCACTTCGGTCTTGTCTCGCCCTCCCCGGGGTCGCCAAACTTCCGCGCGATGTCGAGGTCGTTTGCCCGGATAGTATTCGCGGTCACCACGGTGTTTTTCGCCGTGTTTTTTCTCTGGCCGGTTGTGCAGATCCTCAAGGGCGGTTTTCTCGACGCGGACGGGCGCCTCAGTTTCGCCGCCCTCGGTGAGCTGTTGTCGAATTCGCTCTATCTGGGGGGCTTGGGGAACTCCTTCCTGCTCGCGGCGGCCACCACGATGCTGGCCCTGCTCATCGCGGTGCCCGTCGCCATGCTTTCCGACCGCTACCGGTATCCCGGGAAGGGCCTGCTGACCTCTCTCCTGCTCGTTCCGATGATCCTGCCGCCGTTTGTGGGCGCGATCGGCATCAAGCAGATTTTTGGCCAGTATGGCGCATTCAACGCCCTGCTCATTGCGCTCGGCCTTCACCCGCCCGGCTGGACCTTTGACTGGTTTGCCGCCAGCCCGTTCCTCGGGGTAGTGATCGTCGAGGCGCTCAGCCTCTACCCGGTCATCTACCTCAACGCCGCGGCGGCCCTGGCCAATGTGGATCCTGCGATGGAGGAAGCCGCCGCCAGCCTCGGCTGCACCGGCCTGCGGCGCTTCGGGCGCATCACGCTGCCGCTTATCAAGCCTGGCTTGTTTGCCGGCTCGACCATTGTTTTCATCTGGACGTTCACCGAACTCGGCGTGCCCCTCATTTTTGACTACACGCGGGTGGCTTCGGTGCAGATTTACCACGGGTTGAAGGACATCGGCGGCAACCCGTTCCCGTACGCGCTCGTCGTGATCATGCTCGCGAGCTCCGTCCTGCTATACGGCCTGGGCAAGGGGCTCTTTGGGCGCGAGGCCTACGCCATGATGGCCAAAGCCACCAGCACCGGCGGGCCGAGCCGGCTCCCGCCGCTGCGTGCTTGGGGCTGCACGCTGCTCGTGGCTGGCCTGATTTTTGTCGCCGTCCTGCCCCACATCGGGGTGGTGCTGGTCGCATTTTCCAGCCACTGGCATGCCACGGTGCTGCCGGACCAATTTACGCTGGGAAATTTCCGCCTGGCGCTCGGTCACGACCTGACCGTTCCCGCCATCGCCAACAGCCTTAAATACTCCAGTTTTTCGACGGTCATCGACCTGGTGCTCGGCATTGCCATCGCCTACGTGGTCGCGCGGACGCGACTCGCCGGCCGGCAGATTCTTGATTTTCTTGCCATGCTGCCACTCGCGGTGCCCGGCATCGTGCTGGCGTTCGGTTATCTCGCCATGAGCCAGGAAGGCCGGTTCTTCGCCTTCCTCAACCCGGTCGACAATCCGACGCCGCTCCTGATTATCGCCTACTCCGTGCGCCGCCTGCCCTACATGGTGCGGTCGGCCGCCGCAGGTTTCCAGCAGACCAGCGAAACCCTGGAGGAAGCCGCGCTCAGCCTCGGCTGCCCGCCGCTCAAGGCCACCATCCGGATCACCCTGCCGCTGATCATGGCCAATCTCATTGCGGGCGGCCTGCTCGCCTTCTCCTTTGCGATGCTCGAGGTATCTGACTCACTCATCCTCGCCCAGAAGCAGGCGTTCTATCCCATCACGAAGGCCATCTTTGAGCTGTTCCAGCTGCTGGGTGACGGGCGGTTTCTCGCCTCGGCGCTGGGGGTCTGGGCGATGGTCTTTCTCGGCGTGACCATCGCCGGCATGAGCCTCCTGCTCGGCAAGAAGCTCGGCGTGATCTTCAGAGTCTGACCGGAAGCCGGCGGGCTGCCAGGCTGAGGACCGCCACCCCGGCGCCCAGCGCCGCGGTAAAAATGAAATACCGGCCGTTTTCATGCAGGCCAAGCGCGGTGATGAAGGCCGGGGAGAATCCGGCGAGAATCCGGCCGAGATTGTACGCGGCCCCCGACAGCATGGTGCGGTGCGGTCCGAAGACTTCATTGAAGAACGCGCCTATCAGCCCAAACGGAAGGCCGTTGAGCAGCGGGAGCACCAGCGCAAAGGCCAGGGTCCGGGCCGGCCACGGGCTCAACCACGCCCAGGTCGACAGGGCGCCGAGCGCCGCGGCATAGCCGGCCAGCGCCCGGCCCACGCCGAACCGCCGCACGATCCAGACGCCCAGCAGCAGGCCCGGTATCACGTTGATCCAGAAAAACGCAGTGTAGGTGACCGTCTGCGGCAGATCCTTTGCGTAGAACACGTTGATCGTGCCGCTGGCGATCGTCAGACTCGCCAGACCAAGGCAAACGGCGAACGGCAGGAGGTTCGCACGAAGCGCCCCCGAGCAGGTCTGGTCGTAGCTCGCAGTGCCCGCGCCGGCGCCTGTCAGCCGCGGAGGTTCGGCGTCCCTTGCCAGCACTCTCCATCTCGCGAGTGACAGCAGCACGACCGGCGCAATCGAGGCCGCAAACAGCCACCGCCAGCCCCACGCGGGCAGCAGATAGCTCCTGGCGAGGGCGGCCAGCAGCCCCCCGAGAATGGCAAACTGCAGCAGCGCCGCGAACCGGTAGCGGGTCGGACGGTCCACCCGCTCCGCCAGATAAGTGTGGCTGATCCCCCACTCCGCGCCCAGCGCCAGCGAGGCCAGCAATCGGAACCCGAGCAGACTCGAATAATCCCAGGCGAGGCTGAGCCCGGCAATGCCCAGCACATAGACGCCAAACACCACCAGCATCACCCGGCCCCGGCCCCACTGGTCGGCCATCCAGCCAAAACCTATCGCCCCCGCCCCCACCCCAGCGAGGCCGGCGAATTGCAGCGCATTGCTGCAAGCAGGCGTCAACGCGAACTGCGCCGCCAGCACCCGCTCCAGATAGACGAACAGGTAGAGATCGTAGTAGTCGAAGAGCAGCCCGATGAATGCCGTCCAATAGATGCGCGCGGTGGAAGGCTGGCTGGCGGGATCACCCATGTCGGACACACGGATGGGCTCTCTGCCCAAATGTTGTCAAGCGCACCCGGTGCTCTCAGCCGACCCGGTGCTGAGAAAAATCTTGGAAAAAACCGGCGTTGGTCCGGGATGAGCGCATGGCCGAGGTCTACTGCTTTGGATATGTCAGCACGGGCAAGGTGCTGCGACCCCGGGATCACTACCCGGAGGCGGATGGCTACGCTGAAGGCATGCAGTTGAACCGGGTCAACCGTTGAAGCACGCAGATCAGATGACCATGATCCCGCTCGCGATTTCCAGAACCGAATTGTGTAGGGCGGGGTCACGACGAGTGCGCCAGCCTCGGAAAAGCGGCGCGTTAGGGACCCTTGTCTCCAGCCTAAACAAGGGATGACGCGCCCCACCTCAAATGCATCCTTCCGTATTGCTGCTGCGATCTTCCGTCAGGCGCCCGGTAGGTCCGCGCGCACCGCCGCAGCCAGGCGTTCAAGACAATCCTTCACCTGGGCGGCATCCGCTCCCTCGACCAGCAGACGGATTTTCGGCTCCGTGCCTGAATACCGCACTAGAACCCGGCCGCGTTCGCCGAGTTCCGACTTAACTGCGCCAATGGCGGTCTGCACCGCCGGCAAGGACTCCAGGGGTCGCTTCTCGCCTACCGTCAGCGCCATCGCCAATTGCGGATACTTCTGCAGCACACGACGCAATTCCGACAGTGGTTTCCCGGTGGCCAGCATCACTTCGATGACCTTGAGAGCCGCCACGAGTCCGTCGCCGGTCGGCGAGACCTCCGCGCAGATGATATGGCCCGACGACTCCCCGCCCAGCATGGCCCCCTCGGCCAGCAGGCATTCGCTGACATAGCGGTCGCCAACCGGGGTCCGGCAGACCCGCCCACCGGCTGCCCGCACCGCCGCATCAACGCCGAGATTGCTCTGCACGGTCACGACCAGCGTGTTCTTCACGAGGGTTCCTCGTTGCAGCGCGTGCACCGCCAGTATGGTGAGGATTTCATCGCCATCCAGCACCTCGCCGTGTTCGTCACACAGGACGCAACGATCGCCGTCGCCATCATGGGCGACCCCGAGTTGGGCTCCGGAGCCGCGCACGGTCGCGCAAAGTTCCGCTGGATGCTCGCTGCCGACTCCGGCGTTGATGTTCCGCCCGTCGGGCGCGTCCCCGATTCCGATTACCACGGCGCCCAGCGCGCGCAGCACCGCCGGACTGGTGCCGCAGGTGGCGCCGTGGGCGGTGTCGAGCACCACCCGCCAACCGTTCAGGCAGCCGGCCGGCAGGAGGCGGGAGGCGGCCTGAACATAGTCCGTCGTCGCAGCCATCTCCAACACCGGCGGCGCACCCGCCCCCGGGTCGCGCTTCAGGCTGGGCACCATCGCCAGCTGCTGTTCAATTTGCTGCTCCTCCTCGTCGGTCAGCTTGCCGCCGTCGAGTCCGAAGAACTTGATGCCATTGTCCGTGGCCGGATTATGCGAGGCCGTGATCACCAAGCCGAGCGCCGCACCCTGGGTCCGCACGGCGCGCGCCACCGCGGGAGTCGGGATGATCCCGAGCGCGACCGGCATGAAGCCTTCGCGGGCGAGCCCGGCGGCGAGCGCGGCTTCCAGCACTGGCCCCGAGGCCCGGGTGTCACGTCCGATCAACACGCGGGGGGTGGCGACCCCTGCCTTCCATTCCCGGGCGCTCTTTAGCCACCGGCCGGCCGCCGCGCCGAGCCGGCAGGCGAATCCGGCGTTGATCACGGGCCCGCCGTACCGGCCGCGCACCCCATCGGTCCCGAAATATTGGCGGTTCATGACCGGTAAAACTCCTTCACGGCCGCGATCTTCTTCCTCACGGCGCCGCCGAGCAGCAGCTCCCGTGCTGGCTCGATTCCGTCCTGCACGCACGAATTGCGGCCGACGATCCAGAGCGCTACGGCCGTATTGAGGACGATCGTGTCCACAAGGCCCTTCGGGCCCCGGCCCGCGAGAATGGCCTCGACGATCGCCAGATTGGCCGGCACGTCGCCACCGCGGATGTCGGAAAACGGCGCCTGCTTGAGGCCAAAATCCCCGGCCTGCCAGTGCGCGTCAACGGCGACCAGCCGTCCGAAGCCGCGCACCCGGTTGATGGTGGCGGTCGTGAGTTCATCGATGCCCCGCCCGTCCTCGATCGCTCCCACCACCGCGAGGCCGGCCCGGGCGCCCAGCGACTCCAGGGTGGCGGCGAGCTTGTCCGCCCACGACTCCGCGAACGTGCCGAGCAACACATGCGCCGGCCGCCCCGGGTTGATCAGGGGTCCGAGGAAATTGAAGACCGTGCGACGACCCGGCGCGGCGAGCGCCTTGCGCACGGCCGCCACGTGCTTGAAGGCCGGATGGAAATTGGGCGCAAAAAGAAACACGAAGCCCAGTTCGGGCATCGCGCGGCGGAGTTTTTCGGGCGGCGCGGCGAGATCAACCCCGAGCGCGGCCAGCAGGTCGGCGCTGCCGCATTTCGAGGTGATCCCGCGGTTCCCATGCTTCATCACCGGCACGTCGGCGCAGGCCAGCACCAGCGTCACGAGGCTGGAAATGTTGAAGCCGCCCATGTGGTCCCCGCCCGTTCCGACAACATCGATGGCCTCCGCCTCCCATGCCTGCAGCCCGGGGTCGATCGCCAGCGTCCGGAAAACCCTGGCAAACGCCGCCACCTCCGCGGCCGTCTCTCCCTTGTCAGCAAACGCCGTGAGAAAGGCGGCTTTCGCCGCGTCGGGCACCTCGGGCCTGGCCAGCGCCTGGGCGGCGTCGCCCACCTCGGCGGCGCCGAGGTCCTCGCCGGCGGTCAACCGGGCGCTGAGAGTGGCAAGGTCAAACATGACACCGAGCACTCTGGGAGAGCCCGGGCTGGAGAAAAGCCGAAAAACCGCCGCCATAAGACTCGACACCCGCCCGCAAATTTCCCAGCTAAATGCCGTGCGCCGCCTCTTGCTCGTATTGATCGCCTCGGGAATCGTGCTGACCTTTGCAGCGTTTCGCCTGCCGCTCGGGGTGGTCGCCGCCACCCCTGACCACCCGGCCGCCGAGCTGAGTGTCGGCGATGCTATTGTGCTGGGGCTCGTTGAGGGAATCACGGAATACCTGCCGATCTCCTCCACCGGGCACCTCATCATTGCGAACCACGCGATGCACCTCGATTCCACCGCACCGCTGAGCGACGCTGACGGGAAGCCCCTTTGGTTCAAACGACCTTCCGCCCGGAATCCCGGGGGTGAGCCGCTCACGCTCAAGCTTGCCGCCGACACCTATTCCGTCGTGATTCAGTTCGGAGCCATCCTCGCGGTCGGACTGCTGTACTGGCCGCAGTTGCTGGGAATCTGCCTGGGGTTGCTCGGCAAGGACGCCGCCGGCCTCCGCTTGCTGCGCAACTTGATCGTGGCCTTCATGCCGGCAGCGGTGATCGGTCTGCTGCTGGACCACTGGATCGACAAGCACCTCTTTTCCATAGCTGCGGTTGTCGCCGCCCAGATCAGCGGCGCCGTGCTCATGTTCGCGGCCGAGCAGTGGCGGAAAAAATCCGCCACCTCCGCCAATGCGATTCTCAATCCCGCCGACCTGCCCGCCAGGCGCGCCTTGGGCATTGGTTTCATGCAATGCCTCGCCCTCTGGCCCGGCACGAGCCGTTCAATGACGACCATTGTCGGCGGTTATTTTGCCGGCCTCCCACCGGCCCGCGCCGCCGAGTTCAGCTTCCTGCTCGGATTCGTGACCCTGACCGCAGCAACTGTTTACAAAGGCTACCAATCCGGCGCTGCCATGATCGCCGTGTTCGGCTGGGCGCATGTCTTGCTGGGGATTGTGGTCGCGACAGTGGCGGCAGCGGCCGCGGTGAAATTCCTCGTCAGCTATCTTTCGCGGCACGGTTTGACCGTCTTTGCCTGGTACCGCCTGGCCGTGGCGGCTGTGCTCAGCGCGCTTTATCTCCTCTAGGAGGAGGCCGGCGGACCAGGTCGACTTGATATGATGTCTTGACCCTCTTCCGCGCCAATCTTTACTCGGTCACCCTTAATCAAATCACTCGCGTCGGCCGGTACCAAGAACGGCGGACGCAACGGTTTTCAACATGGCTAACCCGAAACGCAAACAATCCAAACGCCGCAGCGCCAACCGCCGGGCTGCCAATGCCTTCAAGGCCCCTCAACTCTCAGTGGACCCGTCGGATGGCGGTGCCGTGCGGCCGCATCGAGTCAACCCGAAGAGTGGCATGTATCGTGGCCGCCAGGTTCTCACCGTGGAAGTCTGAACCCCGGCGGGGTTGACCGGATTTGCAGGCATGACCCCGCGGCATTTTTCGTAATGGCAGACACGCCCACCGTTGGCCGGATTGCCGTCGACGCAATGGGAGGCGATCTTGGCCCCGCCGAGGTCGTTGAAGCCGCGCGTCTGGCCATGGCGGAATATCCCGACCTGAATCCGCTTATTCTGGTCGGCGATACCGCCGTTTTGAAACCTCTGGTGGCGAAGGCGGGGCTGGCCGACAACCCATCCCTTTCGCTCAGCCATGCGTCAGAGGTCATCACGATGGACGACAAGCCGCTGCTCGCCATCAGGCGGAAAAAGGATTCCTCCATGATGCGTGCCATCGAACTGGTGAAGAATGGCGAGGCCATTGCCGCGGTCAGCTGCGGCAACACCGGCAGTCTGGTGGCGGCTGGAATTCTCAAGTTGCGCACCTTGGAGGGCCTTGACCGCGCGGCGCTCGCGCCGGTCGTGCCGCGCGCCGACGGCTATTTCATCCTCATCGACGCGGGGGCAAATCCGGACGCCCGGGCCGAGCACCTGGTGCACAATGCCATCATCGGCTCGCAGTACGCCCGAATCGAACTCGGCTGCGAGCAGCCGCGCGTCGGCCTGCTGACCATCGGCACGGAGGAGGGCAAGGGCAACGCCCTGACCGCCGATACCCATGAGGCGCTCAAACGGATCGGTTCACTGGTGAACTACGTCGGCCCTGTCGAGGGTTTCCAGCTTTTTTCCAATCATGTCGATGTCGTGGTATGCGACGGCTTCGTGGGCAACATCTGCGTCAAGAGCTGGGAATCGCTCGTGAAATTCTTCTCCGGTGAACTCCGGGGGCAATTGCAGGCCAACGCCTGGCGTTCCGCCGGCGCCTTTCTGGCGCGGGGTGCCTTTGCGGCGCTGCGGCGCCGGATCAACCCGGAACGTTATGGCGGAGCTCCTCTGCTGGGGCTTAAAGGCAACCTTATCAAGGCCCACGGCTCGAGCAACCGGCAGTCGTGGAAGCACGCCATCCGCATCGCCCGGGAGGCCATCAAGTCCGACCTGAATCATCGCATCGAGGTCGACGTGGCTGCCGCCAACGACATTCTACGCCAGCCGGTCGCCTAATGGTTTCGCGGACTCCATCTTCCTGCTCACCGGCCCTCTCCTTGCGATCAATGCGTCCTCCGGGACGGACGAAACCGGCAGGGGAGATTCGGGAACAACGGCAACTGACGGCTGACCAACCCTGTTGAGTCATCCCGCCCCGGGAGCACCGTCCATCACCGAAACTACCACGAACGAACCGCCTTCCTTTTGGACCGCTTCGTCATCAGCCTCAACCACAGCCGCATCCCTTCCGCGGCCTCGCTCCGGCCCGGGCCGGAGGCCGCTGGGCGCGCCCCATTTCGACGGTCGGGAGAAACGGCGTCTCCGGCAGGGTTCGGGGCGGGCTTGACCTATCGGTCTGCGCTGATTCGCTCGTAATCCCTCCTGCCCATGCTGCTCTCCCCTCTGTTCAAACGTGGCACGCTTTTGCTCGCAACCGTCTCCCTGTTCTTCGTTCCCGTGCGGCTGGTAGCCGAGTTGGTCTGGACGCCGGAAGGCGGCTGGAGGATCGAGGGCGGCCTCACCTCGGGCCTTTCCGGGGAGGATGGCCGGAACGCGCTTTCGATGATGAACCGGGCGCGGTCCGCGGAGGAACGCAAGAGCTACGGCAAGGCGCTGAGCATCTATAAGAAGGTCACCAAGCGCTACCCCAATTCCATCTACGCGCCCGACGCCTTTTACCACTCCGGCTACATCCGTCTGGCGCGTCATCAGTATGTCAAGGCGTTCCGGGCCTTTCAGGAAGTCGTGAGCCGTTATCCGAACACCTCCAAATTCAACCAGGTCATCGGCGAACAATATCGCATTGCCTGCGCGCTGCTGGACGGGGCGCGCAATCGCGGCTGGTTCCTGCTCCCGGGCTTTCGCAACCGCGAGGCTTCGATCGGCCTGTTTGAGCTCGTCCTCCAGAACGCCCCGTACAGCGAGTATGCCCCGCTTGCGCTCATGAGCATTGCGCGGGCCCACCAGATTCTCGGCAATCCGGAGCTCAGCATCGATGCGCTTGACCGCATGATCAACACCTACTCCAAAAGCCTGCTGACGCCCGACGCCTACCTGCGGTCTGCCCAGGCGTATGCTTCATTGGTGGAGGGGCCCTATTATGACCAGACCTCCACGAAAGAGGCCATCACCTACTTCGAGGATTTTGTGATTCTCTTCCCGGGTGACCCCAATATTGCCGCCGCGGAAAAGGGCCTGACCCAGATGAAGCAGGTGCTCGCGGAGAGCAAGATGAAGATCGGCGACTATTATCTGAAGTATCGCAAGAACTACAAGGCCGCCAAGGTCTTCTACAACGAAGCCATCACCAATTACCCGGACTCGCCCGTCGCCGTGCGCGCCCGAGCGCAGCTGGTCAAAGTCGACGCCATGCTGGGGTATCAGGAGAAGGCGGCGGCGGCAGCCGGGGCGCACGCACCGGCGCCAGCGCCACCGCCGAAAAAGAAGCGGTTCTTGTTCTTCTAGCCGCGGCGCGGCGGCGCGCGGTGCTTTCCCATGTCAACCCGGGCGCAACCCAGATGGATCGGACCCCGGTCCCGGCACCCCGGGCGGGCAGGTGTTCTCGCGTTCATCAACCTGATCGGCTTCAGTCTGTGGAGCCTGACCGGCTGTGCCCATTACCACCTCGGCACCGCCTCCCGGCTTGCGTTCGCCACCGTTTACGTCGCGCCCGTCGAGAATCACGCGATGCTGCCGCAGGCCCAGAGCATCTTCGCCACGGAAATCCGCGAGGCCCTGCTGAAGGACGGCCGGGTGTCGCTCGTGGCCGGGCCCGAGACGGCTGATGTTGTTCTTCGCGTCTCCCTGGCGGGTTATGACCGCCAGATGGCCGCCGCGAATCCCGCTGACACCGGGCTCGCCATGAAATTCGTCCTCAACCTGCATACCACGTGTACCCTCACCGACCGCCGCACCGGGAAGCCGCTATTCGTCAACCGCGCGATCCTAGTCAGTCGGGATGCCTACACGCAGAGCGGCCAGTTGCAGGCAGAGTATCAGGCAGTGCCGCTGCTGGCTGCCTCGCTGGCGGATAAAGTCGCCCACGCGGTGTTGGACGTCTGGTGAGCCATGGTTTGGCCGGCGCGCGGACTTCCCGGAAATGCCGACCGTTAGCTGGACAAAGCCCCGATAGTCATTCGTCATGGGGTGTTGGCCGTCAGCCAGTGGTCCTTCCGCCATGCACCCGCCGCTACTTGTCCCTTCCATCCTTGCCGGGGATCATGCCCGCCTCGCGGAAAGCGCGGCGGCAGTCGAGCGCCTGGCCCTGCCTTGGATCCACCTGGATATCATGGACGGACATTTCGTGCCGAACCTCACGTTCGGTCCGGGAACCGTCGCGGCCCTCCGCCGCACTTCCGGACTCTTTTTCGATGTGCACCTGATGCTGGATGAGCCGCATCGTTATGTTCAGCCGTTCGCGCGCGCGGGCGCCAACCTCATCAGCATTCACGTTGAGCCACCCGGCGACCACGCCGCCATTCTGGCCCGCATCCGCGAGCTTGGCTGCCAGAACGGCATCGTGCTTAATCCTGGCACGCCCGCGTCCGCCATCGAGCCGCTCCTCGGCGGGGTGAACCTGGTTCTCGTGATGACCGTGCAACCCGGCTTTGGCGGCCAGTCTTTCCGGGGCGACATGCTGCCGAAGATCTCGCAAATCGTCGCATGGCGTCGGGCGCGTGGCCTCGATTTCCGCCTTGAGGTGGACGGCGGCATCGACCTCGCCACAGCCGCCGAATGCCGCGCCGCCGGCGCCGATACTTTCGTGGCCGGGACTTCGTTCTTCGGCGCCGCCGATCCGGCGGCCTTTGCGACCGAGTTTCAGCGGATGCCCTGATCCGCTGTCGCGCCGTCTCCCGAAATCCGGCCGGCCGCCGGCGCTGGCGCCGCGCCATCGCGCGGCCGCCGCATCCCCTCGCACCGTTGATAACCGAACTTCTCGTACAGGCCATGGGCGTCGCGGGTGGCCAGCAGACTGGTGGCATTCTTTATGCAAGGATGCGATACCACGCATGCCATCAGCCATTTTCCCAAGCCTTTGCCCCGGAATTTTCCATCGATCAGGACGTCGCAAATCCACGAAAACGTCGCCTGGTCGGTCACCGCCCGCGCAAATCCGATCTGCTCGTTCGTCCCTTTCTGATACAGTCCGAAACAAAGGGAATTCCGGACCGATGCCCGGATCACCTCGGGAGGCCGGCCCTGCGCCCAATACGTCGCGTTGAGCGCGCGGCAAAGAAAATCCAGATCGAGCCGCGCCGGATCGGTGCTGATGACAAAATCGCCGTTCTCAAATTCCATCGGTAACCTCCCCCTGACATTGGCGAGTCCCGCGACCGGAACAAGTCTTCTCCGGCCGGGTGCTACCGTTTTGCCCGCGCCAGCTCCGCGGCGCGCGCGTACTGCTCGCGGAATTTCCGTCCCAGTCGCCCGGCCAGCGCGACTTCGTCCACCTTGTTCTTCGAGTTGAGCGCCGCCTTGATTTCTCCGGCCGCCTGGTCGTAGCCGACCGCTGACATGTCTTGCAGCACGGCCATCGCCCCGGCCGGTTTCCCCGCCGCGATGATCGCGCGCCAGGCCGAGACCAGCTCCTGATGGGGATCCTGGCAGACCACGCGAATGATAAAGGCCAGCTCACGGAAAAGGCCGTCCGTCCAGGCACTGTGGTAAATCAGTTGGTTCTCCTCCCCATACGGGGAAACATCGGGGTCGCTGCGCCACGGCTTCCAATCCTCCTGTGCGTAGAAATCGCGGCGGACCGGCAGCCGCCGCAGGTTATACTGCACCGGACCGCCCGGCGCACCGGGTTTGAAATTCCACAGTTTCTGGGCTTCCAGCGACAGCACCCAGTCGATGAAGGCCAGCGCCACCGCGCGGTGCTTGGCCCCACGGAGCAGGGCGATCGGGTCGACTGAATTGACCGTGCCGCCGGCCGGAGAAACAAACTCCAGCCGGTCCGAACCCCCCCGACGCCGTTCCGCCTCCGCTTGCTGGCGCCCGTAGAAATCAATGCACATGCCGGCGGCGCAATTGCCATCGGCCACGTCGATGGGCACCTTCTGCGAGGAATCGGTGAAATAGCGGCCATTGGCGCTGATCAGCTGGACGCACTGCAGGCCGGCGATCCACCCCTCACGGATGGCCCGGGCTTCGACGACACTCTCATCAAGGGCGGAAATCCGGTCCGCTTCGACCATCAGGCCAAACAGCCGCTCCTGCATTTCCTGCTGGATAACGTTCTCAAAGGCCTTCGCCATCGAGCTGCTCTTAGTCGGGTCCGCGAGCGCCACCTCGCCCAGCAGCCGCGGATCCTGCAGGTCCCCCCATTGCCGCGGTGCCGCCTTGATCCCAAGACGGGCATAGGACTCTTTGCTATAAAGTATCCCGTAGTTGCTTAGCACCGTACCGACCCATCGGCCCTCCGCGTCCCAATACTCCTCGCCCGCCGCAAACCGCGGGATGATCGCATCCGTGAACCACTCCGGATGGCGCTCCCGTGCTTCGCAATCGACGATGTGGCCGGCCTGCGCCTGCTTCTCAAAATCGTACGTGCCGCCGCCGAAAAAAAGGTCAAGGCCGCAGTCCACGTCCGATTCCAGGAACGCCCGGCGGGCGGCCTCGGCCGGCGTGTCCTTCGCGGGCGACGGCCCGGGCGTGACGCGGTGGTTGGCGAACGCCGCCTGCACGGCATTGCTCCATTCCCGCCGGAGGGTGTGGGTCCAGTAGTTTTGAAACGACGCCGTGTAGGCGCCATCGAGGTAGCGGGTGATCTCGCTGGTCCCGCCGATGACGCGCCAGTCAACAAAAACGGTCCGCCCGGTCTGTTGCTGGTACCAGCGCTGGAAACCGAGCCCGAACTCGTAACGGATGGCCTCGTTGTGCGGCGTGATAATGACCAGCGTGGTATCCGCCGGTGCGTTCGCCGGCTTCTTCGGCCGCAGCATGAACGGCAGCGCGACGATGACCGCCAGGGCGAGAATGATGATCGTGCGCTTGGTCATGCGCAGTGGTGCGAGCGGAGGGTGAGGTGCGGAACGTCCGGGCGGGGGACCTATTCCACCAATACGACCACATCTTCCGGTTCGACGCAGGCCTGCAGCGCTCCCTGGACTGTCTGGCCCACAAACCGGGGATTCAGTTCCACGATTTTCAAGGTCACCCCCGCGCAGACGAAATCATACTGCGCCATCTCTCCAAGGTAGACGGCCCCGCCGATCACGCCCTCCACGCAATTCTGTGCCCGGGTTTCCCGTCCAAGCACCCAGCATTCCGGACGAATGGAGACCGTCACCTCGCCGCCCGCCTTTGGCGGCTGGGTGGGATCGCCCAGCACGCCGTCAAATCGCCCGAGGGCCGTCTCCACCACGGCCTTGCCGCCGCCGGCCGAGAGAACCTTGCCCGGGAGGAAGTCGGTTTCGCCGATGAAGTTGGCCACCGTCCGGCAGGCGGGCCGGCGGTAGATTTCGCGCGGCGCCCCCACCTGCAGGATGCGCCCGCCGTCGAGGATCGCCATGCGGTCGGAAATCGTCAGCGCCTCCTTCTGGTCATGGGTCACGTAAACCGTCGTCAGCTGGAATTCCTTGCAGACCCGGCGAATCTCCGTGCGCATCTCCAGCCGCAGCTTGGCGTCGAGATTCGACAACGGTTCGTCCAGCAATAGGCAGCGCGGTCGGACCACCAGCGCGCGGGCCAGCGCCACCCGCTGCTGCTGGCCGCCGGAAAGCTGGTTTGGCCGGCGCTTCAGAAATGCGCCCATGTGCACCGATTCGAGCGCCTCACCGGTGCGACGTCTGATCTCGTCGGCCGGCACCTGGCGTTCCTCCAAGCCGAACGCCACATTTTCCGCCACGGTCAGGTGCGGCCAGAGCGCGTAGCTCTGGAAGACCATCCCGGCGTTGCGCTTATGCGGTGCGAGCCGTGTCACCTCCTCGTCGCCAAACCAGATCTGTCCCTCCTCCGGGATGAAAAAACCGGCCAGACACCGCAACAGCGTGGTCTTCCCGCAACCGCTCGGACCGAGCAGGAAGAAAAGTTCTCCGGGGTCGATGGTGAGATCCAGATTTTGCAGGGCGACCACCGGGCCGAAACGCTTCGTCACCTTCTTGATCTGGATGGAAATCATCGCTTGTCCGGCCCGAGGGCCGAGGCAACCGGCCTGCCTTGCCGAAGTCAAAAGAATAACGGCCCCGCGGCCTCCTCCATAATCAATTGCCAGCCGGCTGGTTTTCGCTTTCTGCTCTACGGGACCCGCGCCGCGCCGCCCATTCATTCAAGACCGTCCATCGCCTCTTTTCCCGCCATGCCCGCCACCAATGTCGTTGTGCCCGGAATCCAGGATTTGGAGGAGATCATTGTCTCCGAATCCATGATCAAGCGCCGGGTGCGCAAGCTTGGCGAGGAGATCGCGGCCGCCTATCCCGACGAGGAGATCACCGTCGTGGCCATCATCAATGGTGCCCTGCTCTTCGCCGCCGACCTGCTGCGCGAAATCCGCCGTCCCATCCGACTCGACTGCATCCGGGTGTCGAGCTATCGCAATGAGACCCGGTCCGCCGGCAAGCCGGAGATCGTGCACAGCCTGACGATCGACATCGCCAACCGCCATGTCCTCCTGATCGACGACATTCTCGACACGGGCAAGACGCTCTCCGTGGTCGTCAAGCTGATCAAGAAACTCAACCCGGCCTCGGTGAAAACCTGCGTGCTGCTGGACAAGAAAGGCCGGCGCGAGGTGGATTTCGAGGCTGACTTCGTCGGGTTTCCGATTCCCGACCAGTTCGTGGTCGGCTACGGCCTCGATTTCGCCGAAAGATACCGGAACCTCCCCTGCGTCGGCGTGCTCAAGCCGCATCTGCAGAATCCGCCCGAGTGGAGATAGTACGCGGCGACCGGCCTGGCCGGCCGCGGCGGTCCTGCCTGTGGGTGGGCGGCGGTCTCGCCAACGCGTCCGATCAGATTCTCGTAATTTCGCTTGAGCATCCGCCGGCGACGGACTATTGCCGCAGGTCTTGTGTCAGTCTTTCTGCCGGACGTTTCCGGCAGTCGCGAGGGCAAGAGGCGGAATCCGATTTTACCCCCTGACTTCGCCGCACCTTTGGTCGTGCGGACTTCGGTCTCTTCCTTACCGCCCGAATTTCGCGCCTCCGTGGTGCGTCTCAATCAACCCGCCAGAAGGAGTGTGTTATGAAAAGACTATTGATCGCAGTTGTCGTGATGGCGCTGATCACGCCATACCGGATTTTCGCGCAGGCTAGTTCGCCGGCGACCGCCCCGGTGAAAATCGGCAGTGTTGAGCAGGAACTCATGAATCTGGAACAGGACTGGGCAAAAGCCTACGTCCAACATGACCTCGTCGCCCTCGGCCGGCTTGAGGCCGACGACATTATCTACACGGATCCCGATGGAGCCATTATGACCAAGGCTCAGGATCTGGACGACGTCAAATCTGGCGCATTCGTCGCAGCGTCATTTGTTGTCGACGAGATGAAAGTCAGTGTCTACGGGGACGCCGCCGTCATTACCGGCCGCAGCACCATCAAGGCGCAATATAAGGGCAAGGATGGCAGTGGGCAGTTTCGCTGGACGGACACCTGGATCCGGCGGCATGGCGTCTGGCAGTGCGTGGCCTCGCACGCGTCGAAGATTGCCGAGGTCACGCCGACTCCGCCCTCGAACGCCAGCACCGTTGTGACTCCATAACCGTTCGCTGTTGGGGCGAGGGTGCGGTCGTTCGTCTGCCGGAAAACGCCGACCCGACGCCAGCGGCCGTGCGCGTGACGAAATTCACGCGCACCTCGACGTTTTCACCATCTCGCGGCGGCGGCAGTCACTTTCTCCGCAGCCCGCGCGCCCCACCCCCGCGCTTTTTTGCTGAGGTTGTTGCCGCCGACCCGGCCGATCGCTTGAAATCGCCCGACTTCAGGGTGTTGATCTGATCGCGGATCACCGCGGCCCGTTCGAACTCGAGCTTGCCCGCCGCCTCCTGCATCTCCTCCTCCAGCTCGGCGATCACGGCCGCCACGTCCGCGTCAGTACCTTCCGCCACCGCCAGCGGCTCCGGGCCGCGCTCCGTGCCATCATAAACGTGCAGGCTGGCCTGGGCCGAGCGCTTCACACTGCGGGGCGTGATGCGGTGCTCACGGTTGTAGGCGAGTTGTTTCTCCCGGCGGTACCGTGTGACCTCCATGGTCTTGCGGATCGAATTGGTGAGCTGGTCGGCGTAGAAGATGACCCGACCGTCTTCATGGCGCGCGGCACGCCCGGCCGTCTGGATCAGGCTGGTCTCGCTGCGCAGGAAGCCCTNNACCAGCACGTCGAAGTTGCCGAGGCGGAGATTGCGCAGGATCTCGACACGCTCGATTACATCGATGTCCGAATGAAGGTACTCCACCCGGATCTTTGCCTCGCGCAAAAAGGCCGTGAGATCCTCGGAGAGCCGCTTGGTCAGGGTGGTGACCAGCACGCGTTCGCCCTTGGCGGCCGCTGCGCGGATTTCCCCGATGAGATTCTCCACCTGCCCCTTGGTGGACCGGAGGCTGATCTCCGGATCGAGCAGGCCGGTCGGGCGGATGAGCTGCTCGGCCACGACGGTGGAGCGCTCCAGTTCAAACGGCCCCGGCGTGGCCGAGGCGAAGACGGTCTGCCCGGTGACCTGTTCGAATTCGGCAAAGCTTTGCGGGCGGTTGTCCAGCGCCGAGGGCAGGCGGAAGCCGAAATCGACGAGCACCCGCTTGCGCGCGAGGTCGCCGTTGTACATGCCGCCGATCTGCGGCACGGTCGCGTGACTCTCGTCGATGAAGAGCAGGAAGTCTTTTGGAAAGAAATCGATCAGGCAGAACGGGCGCTCGCCGGGCCGGCGGCCTGCCAGGTGCCGCGAGTAGTTCTCAATGCCGCTGCAAAAACCCATCTCCTGCAGCATCTCCAAGTCGTAGTTAGTGCGCATCCGGATGCGCTGGGCCTCCAGATATTGCCCGTTCTTCTCAAACCAGGCCACACGCTCCTCCAGTTCGGCCTTGATGCCGGCGATCGCGCCCTCGAGCTTGCCGCGCGTGGTCACGTACTGGTTGGCGGGATAAAGATCGAACTGCTCGAGCGGGCGGAGAACCGAGCCGGTCAGCGAATCGAATTCACTGAGGGCCTCGACGGTTTCGCCGTCGAACTCCACCCGCAAACCCTGTTCAAGGTAGGCGGGCATCACGTCGACCACCTCGCCGCGCACCCGGAAGCAGCCGGGCTTCAGCTCGTAGTCATTCCGCTCATAAAGATTATCGACCAGCCGTTCAAGCAGGCGGGTGCGGCCCAGCGCCGTGCCGCGGCGCAGCTCGATGCGGAGCGCCGCAAAATCCTCCGGTGAACCGAGCCCGTAGATGCACGAAACGCT
>PMBT01000153.1 GCA_003153035.1 Opitutia bacterium | reverse complement strand
TCGGTCTGGAGCGGGTGCAGCGCCCAGAGCAACGCCGTCAGGAAGGCCAGCCATGGCGCCGCCGCACCAAAACGACTGCGCAAGAAGGAACCCGACAGCGCGCGCCTCACGATGCCCATCAAGGTTAGCGCGGCCAGCGCATGAATCGCCACGTTCAGCGCGTGATAACTCCAATTGTTCTCGCCGCTGATGGCGTAATTGATGGCGAAGGAAAAGTTTGCCACCGGACGGCCGGTCGTGGTGCTTCCGTCGGATGGAGGGTTCAGCGCCGTCAGGGACGCCAGACGCCGAATCGTCGGATTGTGCAGCACGGCGCCCGTGTCATCGAAGAGGAAAGGCGCCTCCAGGCTGTTCCAGTAGGCCAGCGTCACGCCGACGACCAGGCAGGCCACCGCCAGCCAGCGCGGGGGCCAGGACCGCGCGGCGACCTCTGGTTCGCCGTTCACTGCGAAAACTGATGCCATCGCCGGGTGTATTTAAGCCAACGTCCCACGATGAATAGACGGTCATTGCGAGGAGCGGAGCGATGAAACAATCCAACTGGATCGCCACGGCGCGTTGCGCGCACCTCGCAATGGCAAATGCCTAGAACATAAGGGACGCTGGCATTAGTCCACCGGAAACGAGGCAGGCAAACGCCGAAGCGCCCGGGCGGGAAGATGCCGCCCGCCGGCGAGGCGAGCAGGAAAAAAGGAGCTCCCTCTTCGCAGAGGGAGCTCGAGGGCTGAACTCCTTCGAGTCAGCAGCAATTCAGGAGCAACTCAGAAACTGAACGTCGAGGTGAGGACGTATTGCCGCGGATCGATGATGCGGTAGGCATACGGCAGGCCATCAAGATTGGTGGCCGTGGCCTGGAGATGCCCGCTCTCGGTCACGTTGGCGACGTTGAGCTGGAGCGTCCACCCAAGCTTACCGCCAAAGATCTTGCGCGAATAGGCTACCCACAGGTCGGTGTAGTAGTTGCCGCTGTCATAGACGGGCCTGGTGATGTCAACCCGGTTGATCAAGGTGGGAAGATTCGGGTCGGTCGCCATGCCATAATATCCAATCGACGCCTTCGATTCCCAGCGCTCGGCGCCGCCCACCGAGAAGCCCTTCAGCGCGCCGCGGGCAAACACGTAATTGGTGAGCACATTGATGTGATACCTGCGTTGGTCGGTCGCGTCGGCTCCCTCCAGGGCCTTGGCCGTCGCCACTTGCGGGACGACGACGTTGTTGAAATAGCCCTGCGGGCTGTTATTGCCATCCGAGTTGGTAGCCAAGGCCACATTCGTGAAGCCGTAGCCATTCCAGAAGTTCTTGAGCGAATAGCGAACGCCGCCGCCATCCGTAAAGTCCGGAATTTCTGGAGCCGCGAGCGATTGCCAAACCGGCAGGCGAACGGCGAGCCAGGCGTCATATTGGGGAACCACATTGGTATAGGAGGTCCTCTGCTTGTCGGCGGTGACCTTGATCGTCCAATTATTCGACGGATTATAGGTGAGCTGCAGCTCCGTGCCCTTCGCCTTGCTGTCCTGCGTGCCCGCGACGGCGGTGCCAGCGTAGTAGTTGTAGGGCAGTTGAATCAGGTCGTAAAGCGCCTGTTGGACGGCGACGGGGCTGACCGGATTCGCCGCTTCCGTATTCCAGTTGGAATTGGCTGTATTGGCACCGTGGCGGATGCGGTAAACGGCGGCCGCCCACGCGAGGCCTGTTGTCGTGTCCGAATATGCCAACCGGCCGAGCAGGGTGGCCGCGGCGACGGTGCGCTCGTTCTGGGTCGTCGTGTCGTACCAATTGATCCGGGCCACGAGCTTGTTGTCGAACAAGCTGAAGCCAATGCCACCATCCTTGCCTTTGCCCGTCGGCTTGGGGAGCGGCTTGGCGAAGTAATCCGTGTTATACGTGGCGGGGGGATTGAAATTGTCGGATTGGTTGTAGTAGAACGTCAGCCCCCGGAGGAAATCCGAGATGAACGAGCCTTCGTTCGCCTTCCGGTCGATCTCGGTCCAGCCCTTGAGCGGGCGGAAGGCCGCACCGAGGGTCTTGGTGTTCCCCGTCAGCGTGTCCCAACGTCCCCAGCGGCTCATGACCACATCGTGGTTAAGCCCGCCGGTAAAGCCATTGGTGTAGATGAGGGAATTGGGCAGAGCCGGCGAAGTGACGACGCCGTTCACGTCGGTCACTGCGCCGATTGTGGTGATGCGTGCGCGATACTTGTCGTTGCGCCATCCCAGGGTGGTGACCAGGCGTTCATCCCAGAAGTAGCTTTGCGCGGCGAAAGTCCACGTCTTCACTTCGCGCTGGGTCCGGAAGCTGCCCGCGCTGGAGAAGAGGCCCTGCTCGACCACCGTATCGTTTTGGAACTGCCCGCTGGTGTAATTGTACACCTGAATTTGGGAAGTCACCGGACCATTCCAGCCCTGATTGCCCCAAAAGCCGCTCGAGTGGGTGACGACAGCCTGCGGCGCACCCGGGCTGGCCATGTAATATTTGCGCTCGAGGCTGAGGGGGTTCAACGCCGCTGACGTGTTCCCGATCGTGAAATTCGGCACATAGCGCAACTTGGCATCGGCATCGCCGTCCACGAAACCATTGCGCCAGCGTTCCGTCGCCTTGCGCACATCCTGCCTGGACCACAGGCCGAGCAGGCGGTGCCGGCCGAGCCATTTCAGGACGCTGTTCTGCTTCGTGAGGTCGAGGTCATAGGAGAGCATCGCGCGGTAGTTGTCGTCCGTCTCCGGGTTAAACCAGGTGTCCATGCCACCGCCCTGGCCTTCCCCGATCATCGGCAGGCCAAAATAGGGATTCGCCGTTCCGTTGATCAGCCGGGAATTGTTGTCGATTGAGAGGGTGGCACCCGTCAACTGCGACATCGTTTCGTTGCTGAGATCATCGATGTCCTGACGCAGCCAGCCCGCGTTGAAAAACAGATTGGGCAGGATCTCCTGGTCGAGCTCGATATTGTAGTTGCCCGCGCGAGTTTTGCTCCAGTTGGACTGGGCGAGGTTATATTTCGTCCAATCGTAGATCGCCTTGTCCGTCACCACGGGATTATTGTAAACCGCGTAGGCCACGCCATTGATGACCGGATAAACCTGGGTAGGGAACGCCCGGTTGAGCACCGTGGTGGGATAGTTAAGGGAAGACGTGCTCCACTGGCGGTCGAGGATGGCATAGCGGGCATCCTGGGGGGCCCATCCCAAGGTAGCCCCCGTCGGCACCGCGGTGGCGGGGTTGGTTTGCGCCGGCGCGTACAGGACGGGCTGCCGTTGATAGTAGGCGACAGAGGCGCCATTGTCGATGAACCGCAGGGGCCGGGTCGTGTCTTCAAAGATCATCCCGGCCTGCCACAACGGATTGCGCGTAGTGTTCGCGGGGGTTGTCGACAGGAAATAACTGCTGGGCGAGGCCGAGCCAAGGACCGCACCGGCGACGTAACCCGGCGAGAGCGCATTCGAAACATAAGGGCCCATGACCGCGCCGGTGTCCATGATCGTGACCGTGCGGGTGATCGGGTCGTAAGCGGGGCGACCGGCCTGCAGCCACGGCGTAACCCAGTCGCGCGGCGTGAAGAAATTCGGCCGGTTGCCATCGTTCTGGAAATTCTCGGCGAACGCCCGGATCGTGGTCTTCTTAAAAGGCTTGTAGGTGACCGCCCCGTACTGGCGGCGCGTGAGATCGCGGGAAGGCTTCCGTTCGAACTGCTCGTTGTCGTAGAGGAAAGCGCCGAAAAAGGCCAGCTTGCCCTCAACCAGCGTACGATTCAGCGAGAAGGAACTGCGGAAGGTGCCGTTTTGATCCGTACGGACTTGCACTTCACCAGTGTCGTGATCAATGACCGCCTGGCTGGCAGTTTGATTGACGATACCCGCCGGCGTCCCCAAGCCAAAGAGCAGGGAGTTCGGGCCGCGGGTGATTTCGACCGACTGGGTGTTGTAAGCGTCGAAGGGAATGCGCGAATTGGTCGGGAAGTTATTGATCGCAGCATCCGGCGTCGTCAGACCGCGCACGCGGTTGGACTGGGCATTAGTGGTCGTGTTTCCGCCGGAATCCGTCAAGCCGGCGAGGGTGTCCTTGGCCACGCCACGACCGTCATTGATGAAGGGCGCGTACGTGCTGGAGCCCTCGGTGCCCGCTTCATACCGGAACACGTCATTGATGTTGAGGGAGGCAGTGTTCACCATCTGCTGTTTCGTCACCACCGTGATCGACGCGGCCAGATCGCCGAGGTTGGTGTTCAGACGGCTGCCTGCGAGGGTGTTTTCGGCATAATAACCCTGGGTTGTAGTCTGCACCTGGAAGGGGCTCATCTGGACCACCTCATCGCTGGCACCGGTTCGCGCCGGAGCCGCCTCCGGGGTCATGGGCTTCGCGGCCGGAGGGGGTGTGGCTGCCTCAGTGGCGGGGTTCGGCGTGGCGACAGCTTGCGCCCACGCGGAAGAAACAGCGAATAGCGCGCAAGCCTGCGCAACCATCAGCCGCTGCAATCTTCGAAGTATCCTTCTATTTGCGTTCATCTTTTGATCCTTGGTGTTGTTACTGTCTGGGTGTGTTCATTTCCCAAAAGTGGAGGGGAACTCTGGAGGGGTATTCTAAACGCGATCACCCCGGGCACGGTTGCCCGGAGAATCTCCGCCAAACATTCGCTCGAGGGGTAGAAAGGGAAGGATGCGGCTGGCAAACGCCGCTAACAAGAAAGCCAAATTCTGGATGTAAAAATCGGTGGGCTATCCTCAGGAGGCAAGCACCACAGAACCTTACAGTAAGAGTTTTTCCGGAATCCGGCGAGTCGAAACCACCAACGAAAAGACGCCCGGGGTAACCAGCGGGCTGATAGTATCCGTCATGCCCCTCTGCAATTCCATCGGGTCCGGATAGTCCGGCCAACGGCCTTGCTGGGTTGAGCGAGGCGAGATCAGGCGGCGGAAGCCTCGCCAATCCGGACTGTCCGCTCAGCCGGATACTGTGATCGGGTCCGTCTTGTGTGAACGTATTTTCCATTGATCGCGGCAGCACTTTCCAAGAACCGTTGTGTCCATGATCCGTCGTTTTCTCGCCCGCTTCATTCCGCCAGTCCTCGGCGTTCTCGCCACGGCGGCCCTGCACGCGGACTCGCCCCGGGCGTTGGCGCTGGCACCGAATCTGGCGGAGCGGATCGAGCAGCCCTTACGGTACCGGCCCGATGGCACGGATTTTGTCATCGAAAACGGCGCGGAGTTCTTCAACCGACCGCTCTACGGACCCAACACAGCATTCCGGGTGGACGCGGGCGACCGGCCCGAGTTTTCGCTCTACCTGCCCGGCCGCGGCGGCAACCTGCGGCTCGGCCTCCGAACGTCCGCCGGCGTGAAATGGATGCAGGACGCCGCGCACATCGTGGCGCGCTACCGCCCGGGCGCCATGCTCTACGAGATCACGGATCCGCTCCTTGGCGGCGGCACGGTCCGTCTCACCGCGCTGACCTTGCCCGCATCCGAGGGTTTGATCCTGCGCGCGGAATTCATGGCGGGAAGGCCGGTTCCCCCGGCGGCCACCGCTGAAACCACCGGGCAGGGACCCGTCGAACTCGTGTGGGCGTACGGCGGGGTCAACGGCCGGCGCGGCGCCCGCGACGGGGACATCGGGACCGAGCGGGTGTCGATCAGCCAATATTTCCAGCTCGAGCCTGGGCAGTGCCGCGACAATGCGTTCACAATTGAGGCGGACCGGTTCACGCTGCGCAGCAAGGCGGCGACCATCGCCGGCGTCGTGTCACCCGGGGCGACGCTGGCCGTGGCGGACGCGACCAAGTGGACCTCGTGCGAGGCGTTGTGCACGTCGGCGGGAAGCCGTCCGGAGTTGCCGGTCATCCTTGGGCGCGCGGTGATGCCAGTCGGCGCCCCGCTCTTTGTCTCCCTGCAACGGGCAGCGCAACCGGGCGATGATCGCAGCGAGCTGTCCATTTATCTGGAAGTGAAAGGCGAGGAGTCGGGGGGCGGCGTGGAGGCGATGCCGGGCAGGGCGGTGCCATTTACGGCGCAGAGTTTGCCCCAGCTATTTGCCGCGGCTGAGCGCCGTCAGATCGCGCGGGCGGGCCAGGTGGCGGTGGACACGCCGGATCCGTTCATCAACGCGGCGGCCGCCGCGCTCAATGTCGCGACGGACGCCGTCTGGGATGAATCGCAGGGGGTGATGATGCATGGCGCCATCGCGTGGCGGGCCAAGCTGCTCGGCTGGCGTGGTCCCTACGCGCTGGATGCGCTCGGCTGGCACGACCGCGCCCGTCGGCATCTCACGTATTGGGCCGCGCGACAGAACACGGACTCGATCCCGGAGAAACTCCCGCCGCCGGACGAGAACGCAAACCTCGCCCGCAGCGAGGCCGCCCTGCATAGCAATGGCGACCTGTCGAAGTCGCACTACGACATGAACCTGGTCTACATCGACGCGCTGTTCCGGCATCTCCTCTGGACGGGCGATCTCGATTTTGCGCGGAAGGTATGGCCGGTGATCGAGCGGCACCTCGCATGGGAACGGCGGCTGTTCCGGCGCGAGTTCGGTCCAGAGAAACTTCCGCTCTACGAGGCGTATGCGTGCATCTGGGCGAGCGACGACCTGCAGTACCACGGCGGAGGGGTGACGCATGCCTCGGCCTACAACTGCTGGCACAACCTCATGGCCGCACGACTCGCGACTCTGCTCGGCCATGATCCCGCGCCTTACCAACATGAGGCGGATCTGATCAACCAGGCCATGCACCGGTATCTCTGGTTGGACGATCAAGGCACGTTCGCGGAGTACAAGGATTTCCTCGGCTTGCAGCTCGTGCACCCGAGCGCGGGCCTCTGGACCTTCTACCACACAATCGACTCCGGGATTGCGACGCCGGAAGAGGCCTGGCGGATGACGCTCGATATCGACCGGCGGATCCCGCACCTGCCCGTGCGCGGACCAGGCGTGCCGACGGACGCTGCCTACGAGGTGCTCTCGACGACGGACTGGATGCCCTACACGTGGTCGGCTAACAACGTCGTCATGGGCGAAAACGTCCATGCCGCGCTGGCGTATTGGCAGGCGGGCCGGGCCGACGAGGCGTTCCGCCTGACGAAGAGCGCGCTGCTCGCCAGCATGTTCATGGGCATCTGTCCGGGCAACGTCGGCTCGATGAACTACCTTGATGTCTACCGCCGCGAGGCGCAACGCGACTTTGCCGACGGCAGCGGCGTGCTCTCGCGGGCCATCGTCGAAGGCCTCTTCGGAGTGAAACCCGACCTGCTCGCCGGCGAATTACGAATCGCGCCGGGACTTCCCGCGACGTGGACGCACGCGAGCCTGCGGCATCCGGAAGTGGGCGTCGACTACCGGCATGCCGGCGTGACGGAGGTGTTCACCCTCGAGTCGCGCTTCGCGAAACCGGTAACGCTGCGCCTGGAAGTCGTGGCGCGGAGCGGCGACGCGGCCGTCGTGGTGGACAACCGGGCGGCGGAATGGCAGTGGCTGGGACGGGACGGTCCCCGTCCGCGCATCGAGGTCCGCTGCCCGCTGGGGCTGCGGACGGAAATCGTGGTAACGTGGAAAGGCACGCCGTCTGCGCCAGCGGCTGACGATTTAGGGTTGGGTCACCGAACCCCGCCGACCGTCGGAACTGCGGCGGCATCCGGTGATGCCGCCCTACAAGCCGGCCAGGTCTCCACCAGCGAGATTCCCGGCGACGCCACCGATTGGCGCGCTCCACTGCCGGCGACGGCGAAACTCGAGACCGTCGATCTCAGGCCGTACTTCAACGACCGGATCACCCAGATCTTCCGGCACGAGTATCGCGCGCCGCGATCGCCGTTTGTCTCACTCGCGATTCCCAAACAGGGCATCGGCGGCTGGGCGGGAGAAATCAACGCTTCGGCCGACATTGATGATACGGGACTCCGAGCCGTGGCGGGTCGCCGCGGCGGACGGCTGGTGCTGCCGAACGGCGTGCCCTTCGCCACGCCCGGCCCGGGGACGGCGCCGAACGTCGTGTTCACTTCACAATGGGAAAACTTTCCGCACGAAGCGACTGTGCCACTGAGCGGGAAAGCCCGGCGGGCGTGTCTTTTGATGGCCGGTTCGACGAACTGGATGCAAAGCCGGCTCGACAACGGCGAGGTGATCGTGACTTACGTAGACGGCACGACCGGGCGGCTCGCGCTGCATAACCCGACCAACTGGTGGCCGATCAACGAGGACTATTTCATCGACGATTATCAGTTCCGCCGGCCGGGGGCGATCCCGCCACGGGTGGATCTGGGAACCGGGACGGTGCGGCTCCTCAACGTGGCCGAATTCAAGGGCCGGGGACGCCCAGTCCCCGGGGGTGCCGCCACCGTGCTCGATCTGCCGTTATCGCCGTACAAGGAACTGAAATCACTCACCGTTCGCGCGCTCGCGAACGAGGTTGTCATCGGCCTGATGGGGTTGACGCTGGAGCGCTGAGGCTGTCGGATGGAACCACGGATGACGGCGACGCGTACAGATTCACAGAAGGAAGCGGGACCGTCCGCGATCCGATGGATTCTTCAAATGAAAACCGTATCTTGGGTGATCGGGTCGTTGCTGACGGCGGCTGCCGGCTTGGCCCTGGCGCCCGCCAGTGCCGCGGAAGCCCAGCCGTACCGGTTTGACTTCGGCCCGGGCGATAAAGCGCCAGGGTATACCCAGGTTCTGCCCACGACCGTTTACACGCCGGAGCGCGGCTATGGTTTCGAACCGGGGACGGTTGTCACCGGCGTTGACCGGGGCGGCCGCGATCCGTTGCGCGGTGATTTCATCACCAGCGACCGGCCGTTCTTCTTTTCGGTCCAGGTTCCGGCCGAGGGCAACTACCGCGTGACGGTCACGCTGGGTGACGCCCAGGGTGAAACGACCACCACGATCAAGGCAGAATTGCGACGACTGATGGTGGAGAGAGTTCACACAAAGTCCGGAGAATTTGCGACGGCCGGCTTCATCGTGAATACCCGAACGCCGATGATCGCGGCCACGGACGACATCCCGGCTGGTGAAGTCAGATTGAAGGCCCCGCGTGAATCAATACAGGAAGGTTGGGCGTGGGACAACCGGATCACCCTGGAATTCAGCAACGAGCATCCCGCAGTCTGCGCCGTCGAGATTGCCGGAGTGGAAGTGCCGACGATCTTCTTGCTCGGCGACTCGACCGTCTGCGACCAGTCGCGTGAACCTTTTTGCAGCTGGGGGCAGATGCTGACCCGCTTTTTCAAGCCCGAGGTGGCGATCGCCAACCACGGGGAATCGGGCGAGACCTACCGCGATTCGATCGGCCGGCGGCGGCTCGACAAGATCCTGAGCGTGATGAAGCCCGGCGATTACCTGATCATGCAATTCGGGCATAACGACCAGAAGCAGGTCGCAGCCGGTACCGGCGGTCCGTTCACCACGTACAAGGCGGAGATCAGACAGCATGTGGACGCCGTCCGCCGGCAGGGCGGGATCCCCGTCGTCGTGTCGCCGATGGAGCGCCGCGGATTTGACGGAAACGGCCGGATCAAGCCGTCGCTGGCGGATTATGCCGAGGCATCACGCCAGGCTGCGCGGGAGCTGCAAGTCGCGTTCATCGATCTCAACGCCATGAGCATACCGTTCTACGAGGCGCTGGGGCCGGAAAAGTCCAAGCTGGCCTTTGCCCGGACGGGTCCCGACAAGGTGGACAACACCCACCATGACAATTACGGCGCCTACGAACTCGCCAAATGCATCGTCCAAGGAATCAAGGATACCCGGCTGGACATTTCAAAGTACATCGTGGACGACTTCAAAGCTTTCGATCCAGCTCATCCCGACTCGGTCGAAAGCTTCGATGTGCCGCCCAGTCCGGTAGTCGCGGTCGAGAAGCCATTCGGTAATTGATGCTGGGCCCAGGGCAAATCGGCGGTTTTGGGTCGCGCACGTTTACCTCAACACGCTGGGAGGGTCCAACGGCCAAGCCACTCCACCGCGTGGCTCGAGATTGTAGGAAGCCCGCTTGCGGGCGATTAGTGGTCGCAAGCGACGTTGCTACTGCAAGGTTGGCTTAGGGCTGGGGCTGAACGCGTAGGCGTTCGACCGAGCGTCATGTCGGGGACGAATGCCCACTCACGGCACGCTGCGAAGCCGGAACCCCGCCGGAATCGCGAAAACGGCTGCGCCGCGATTCAGGCGACCAGGCACTGTTCGATGCCGCCGATGTACATCCGATGGAAATCCTTGGCGGCATACGCCTCGGCGGGGATGTGGCTGTCGCAGAATGATGACTCCTCCAGGAAATGTGCGTAGAGCTTCCGGCACTCCAGCACCAGCCGCGCCTCGGCGAAATAAGGCGTGCCGGCTTCCGTGAAGGCCGGCGTCAGACCGGCGGCCTGCACCTTGTCGATGTCCCGGCCGCTCTGGCTGCCGCACAGGCTAAGGGCGTCGCGGTGCTGTTCCGTGAAGAAAGAAAGGGTGTAGCAGGCGCTTTTCTCCATGAACTCAAAGGTGTAACGCTGCGGGCGCACGAAACAGTAGCTGACAGGCTGATACCAGAGGTAGCCAAGCCCGGCCCAGTTCGCGGTCATCGTGTTGAATTTCGTGCGATCGCCCGCGGTGATGAGCATCCAGTCCTGGCTGATGAGCTTGAAGACATTGTCCTTGAGCGATTCTGGGGAGACGCTGTGCATGGGAGGGATCGGTGGAGGTTGGGGGAATCCGGGACAAGCGCGCGGTCCTGCCGGGTCGGAGCGGCCGCGGAACGCGCTCTGTCACGAGAACAGCCCAACGCCCGGCCCGCGACAAGCGCGAACCGGCCCCGCCCGGCGCACTCGGCAGTTGCCAGGAATCGCGAAGCGCCCACCCTCGAAACTGCGATGCCCAAATCCATGTTGCTTGCAGTGACCGCGGTTTTGATCGCCACTCCCACGTTCAATCGGGCCGACGAAGCCAGGCCCGCGGCCTCCGCTGACACCTGCTGCCTGTTCACGTCGTTCACCAAGAACGGCGAGGACGGCCTGCACCTGTCTTGGAGCCGCGACGGCTACACCTGGGAGGCGCTGAACGGCGGACGGAGTTATCTGGCGCCGGAGATTGGCAGCAAGGAGAAACTCATGCGCGATCCGTGCGTCACGCGCGGACCGGACGGCACCTATCACCTGGTGTGGACATCGGGCTGGAACGAAAACAACATCGGTCACGCCTCCACGCGGGACTTCATTCATTGGTCGGCGGAGCAGGAGATTCCCGTGATGGCCCACGAGCCGGCCGTGCGCAACAGCTGGGCCCCCGAAATCATCTACGACGCGAAACGTCAGCGGTACCTCATCTTTTGGGCGTCAGCAATCCGCGGAAAGTTTCCGGAAACCGAGGCGGCGACGGGCAAGGACTGCAACAACCGCATCTACTGCACGACGACGACTGATTTTGCCTCCTTCGCTCCCACCCGGCTGTTCTATGATCCCGGGTTCACGGTGATCGATGCCACGATCCTCCCGGCCAACGGGCGGTTCTACCTCATCGTGAAAGATGAGACGCTCCACCCGCCGAAGAAGCACCTGCGCATCGCCTCAAGCGACGACCTCGAGGGGCCGTACGCCGACCTCAGTCCGCCCTTCACGCCCGCGGGCCTGTGGGCCGAGGGGCCGACGGCCATCAAGATCGGCGATGAGTTCATCGTCTATTTCGACGCCTACATGCAGAAACACTATGGTGCGATGCGCTCGCGCGACCTCAAGACCTGGGAGGATGTTACCGATAAGATGACCTTGCCGTTCGAGAACACTCCGCTCCGCATGCGGCACGGCACGGTGATCGCCGTGCCGGCCGCGATCGTCGCTCGATTGCGCGAAGCGTCTGCCCCTTGATCCGGCCCCATGACTCCGGCTCCCCGCCGCCCTGCCCAGGCGGCCGTCCGGAAATGACCCGTAGCGAGCCAGGGACGGGGGAGTCTGTCGGTTCATCAACTTGTCAACTATTAGTTGACAAGTTACTTCTCCGGAAGCGCCGTTCGGTTGTTGGCAATCCGGCGGGCGGGAACCCGGCCTTCGCGGGAGGCTGCGGCGGGCAGGCTGCCGGTGGCCCCTGGAAGGGGAGTTTCGCCCCGGGCAGAACGGCGATGCCCCCGATCCCACTGGGCGCTACCGCCGAGGGGTGGCGATTTTTATCGCGGTCCGGTAGTTAGTGTAATGCACGTAGCCGCCAACGCACTGCATCCACAGAAGATCGGGCATGCCAGGCGGGGCGTTGGCTGCGACCACCGGACGCACGTTGTCCGCTAGGGAGCCGCTCGTCACCGCGGCCGAACTCCAGTGTTGGCCGCCGTCTGGCGTGCTCCAACGCTCGATTTCAAAAACGCCGTTGACTGGCCGGGAGAGGTAGACCGTGCCGGGATCGCGGTGGTCGAGCGCGCCGCCGCCGGAATAATGCGGCTCGGGCTCCTCTGCCCCGGCGGGGGTGCGGGGAAACCACCTGCTGGCGGCGACGAGTTGCCGGTCGAACCACCGGCTTCCGTCCCAACGCGCGTAATGATAGCGGTGGTCCCGTTCGGTCGGGAGCCGGGTATAGACAGCGACCGGCCGGCCTTCGCGATCCTCGGCCAGATCCCAGATCCAGGCGCGTCCCGCGGTTGCGCCATCGTAAATGCGGTCGCACTGCGCGGGATCGAACGGCAGGTCGGCCACCGTGCCGACGCGGGTGCCGTCGGCCTTGGTAAACGCCCCCCGTTCGTAGCGCAGGAAGTAAACGGAGTTGGCCGGCTCGTTGCGCGGATGGCCGTCAGTGAAGAGAATATCGATCCGCCCCTGGCCGTCGTTCCAGTATTTGACGTACGGGCGGACATCGTCGCTGCTGCCGACCCGGCGGATAAGCGTCCGCGGCTTGCCCCAGGTGGCACCAAGATCGGTCGAGACGGCGAACGTCGGCTTGTAGTCGGTGCCACGCCAGAAGACGTAGACGGCGTTGGCCTCGGAGGCGAGCAACACCGGATTGGAGTAGGTGACACCGCGCGGGCCGCCGCCCCGGTCGAAGCCCAGGGTGCGATCGCGCGTCCACTCGCCGAGCCCGCCCGGGTGGCCGGCGAGCCTGAGGTGGAGGTCACCGACTGCGTGCAGGGCGTAGAACACCGCCAGGCGCCCGTCAGGCAGGAAGAGCAGCGAGGGATGATCGTGATCGTCGACCTCGAAGCGCTCAGCGAGCGTGACGACCGTGGGCGCCCCGCCGCCTCGGGGATCGAACATGCCGACCTGGACGGAGCCGTTGGAGGTCATCCAGCCGGCGTAGAGTTTCCCGTCGTGGTAGACCGCCCGGGGATCGCTGAACCAGCACCAAGCGCCGTCGGCGGTGAAGGAAGCAAACTGCTCCGCGGGCACCGCGTGCGCCCGAGTGGCGGCGGCGAGGGCCGCGAACGAGCCGACCATGAGCAGGCTGGGGAGGGCGGCGACCACGGTTGGGGACAGGCATTGAAGGCAAACATCGCAAGGGTTCATGGATTCTGCGGGGAACGGGATGACAGGCGCGATCCAGGCATGGCGATAAATGAACGGCGTTACACCAGCGGAGCAAGCCTGTGCACGGGGGAGAGCCTGGTCACCGGCGCTCGGTTCGCTTCAGTCCGACATTGCAGTGGCCGCCGATTTCATGAGGATCTTCGCGCTCCTCCCTGACCGCTTTGGTGATCAGGGGACCCTGTAGAAACCCAGGCCAGATCCCGCCATGCAGAAAACCGTCACCCCAAAAATCGCGCACCGTTTTGCGATGCGTCTGCTCGCCGGACTCCCGCTGCTGGGGTTTGGCAGCTTCACCGCCATGCAATCATCCGCCGCAACGCCCAGTCCCGAATGGCAGAACGAAACCCTGCTGCACGAGGGCACCGAGGCGCCGTTCGCCACGATGGCCATTTTTCCGAGCGAACAGGCGGCGCACGCCCTGCGTCGTGAGGACTCGCCGTTCTCCGCCTCGCTGAACGGGGACTGGAAGATCGCTTATGTGACCAAGCCCGCCGACCGCATCCCGGGTTTCTGGAAACCTAGCTTTGACGACTCGGCCTGGAAGACGATTTGCGTGCCGTCAAACGTCGAGGTCCAGGGTTTCGGCATTCCGATCTACACGAATATCGTATATCCGTGGAAGCTCGCGAACCCGCCGGTCATTCCCGAGAACTACAACCCGGTCTCGGCCTTCCGGCGTACGTTTGCAGTGCCGCCCGCGTGGGAGGGCCGGGAGATCTTCCTGACGTTCGATGGCGTCAATTCCTTCTTCTATCTCTGGCTCAATGGCGAAAAGCTCGGCTTCAGCAAGGACAGTCGCACGCCCGCGACCTTTCGCGTCACGCCTCATCTGAAGCCGGGCGCAAACCTTCTCGCGGTGGAGGTCTTCCGGTGGAACGACGGCTCGTACCTCGAGGATCAGGACTTCTGGCGGCTGAGCGGCATCTTCCGCGATGTCTACCTCTGGTCGGCGCCGCCGGTGCATGTGCGCGACTTCGAGGTCAGAACGGGCCTGGACGCGGCCTATCGCGACGCAGAATTGGCGCTCACAGTGGAGGTGCGGAATTCCTCCAGTCAGTCGCAGGAAGTGGCGCTGGAGGCCACGCTGACCGATCCGGCCGGCCAGCAGGTTTTTAGTCTTCTGGTGGCCCAGACGATGGTTGCAGCCGGGGCGTCAACCAAAGTGCAATTCTCGCAGAAGGTGGCGAACCCCCTCAAATGGTCTGCGGAGAAGCCGGATCTCTACACGCTGCTGCTCACCGCGAAGGATTCCGCCGGTCGGGTACTGGAGGTGATACCCTGGCGCGTAGGCTTCCGCTCGACGGAGACGAAGAACGGCCAGTTCCTGGTGAACGGCCAGCCGGTGCTCATCCGGGGAGTCAACCGCCACGAGTGGGATCCGGATCTCGGCCAGGTGGTGACGCGCGAACGGATGATCCAGGACATCCGGCTGATGAAACAGAACAATATCAACGCAGTGCGTACCTGCCACTACCCGAACGTGACCGCCTGGTACGATCTTTGCGACGAGTACGGGCTCTACGTCATCGACGAGGCCAACATCGAGTCGCACGGCATGGGCTTCGACGAGCGCTCCTTGGCCAAGCAGCCGTCCTGGGGGCCCGCCCATCTCGACCGCACGATGCGCATGGTCGAGCGCGACAAGAACCACGCCTGCATCATCGTGTGGTCGCTCGGCAACGAAGCGGGCTTCGGCGAGAACTTCGTCCGCGATTACCAGTGGGTCAAGCAGCGCGATCCGTCGCGCCCCGTGCAATACGAGGGCGACCGCAGCACCGAGGCCTCCGACGTCGTGTGTCCGATGTACCCCGGGATCCAGTCGGTGCGCAACTACGCCGCGCTGCCCCGCGAGAAGCCGTTCATCATGGTGGAATACGCGCATGCCATGGGTAACAGCACGGGCGATATCTGGGCGTACTGGCGCCCGATCTACGAGGGCGCGAATCACCTTCAGGGTGGCTGCATTTGGGACTGGGTGGACCAGGGCCTGCGCACCCCGGTGCCGCCCTCGCGCAAGATCGAATCGCTGGAGAATCCGAAGTCGCTGCCGCTCGATCCGAAACTCGGTACGTTCTTTGCCTACGGTGGCACCTTCGGCCCGCCCGATTTCGTCTCCGACGGCAACTTCTGCGCCAACGGCCTCGTCAACGCCGACCGCACCCCGCATCCCGGTCTCGCGGAGGTCAAGAAAGTCTACCAGCCGGTCCAAATGCGGGCCGGCGATCTCGCGAAGGCGGAGGTCGAGCTTCAGAACTGGAATGACTTCCTGCCCGCCGAGGCTTGGCTGGTCGCAGACTGGCGCGTCGTGGCCGACGGCCAGGTGCTGCAGCAGGGCGGCATCGACCATCTCACCCTGGCGCCGCGCGAGAAGAAACTGGTCGCCCTGCCGGTCAAGGCCGTGACACCTGCGCCGGGCACCGATTACTGGCTCGAAGTCAGCTTCAAGTTGAAAGCGGGCACGTTGTGGGCTGACGCCGGACACGAGGTGGCTTGGGAGCAGTTCCTGCTGCCATGGTCGGCGCCGGCGGTCGCGGCCGCCCCGGCGGTGCCTCCACCGCTGAGCCTCGCTCAATCCGTCGATCGTATTACCGTGTCGGGCGGCGGCTTCGGCGTCGCTATCGACCGCCGGACCGGTTTGCTGGTGTCGCTGAAGTCCGGTGACACCGAGCTGCTCGAGGCGCCGCTCCATCCGCATTTCTGGCGGGCACCGGTGGACAACGACCGGGGCAACAACATGCCGAGCTCCGACAAGGCGATTTCGTGGAACCCCGGCATGGGCATGTGGCGGCTCGCGCATGAGACTTGGGAACTGCATTCGGTCGCGGCCACCCAGAACGACCCCGGCCGCGTCACCGTCGCAGTGGAGGGAAGGATTCGCGAACCGGGCTGCGTGCAGCGCATCACCTGGACCATCCTGGGCAGCGGCGACGTGTTGGTCGCGACGACGCTGCGGCCGGGGGACGGACCGGTGCCGGAACTTCCGCGCTTTGGAATGCAAACGACGCTGCGGGCCGGCTTCGACCAGCTCACCTGGTACGGCAAGGGCCCGAAGGAAACCTACTGGGACCGGCAGGATGCGCGCGTCGGGATCTTTCGCGGTAAGGTGAGGGACCAGTATTTCGACTACATCAAGCCGCAGGAGACTGGGAACAAAGAGGGTGTCCGCTGGCTGGCGCTCACGAATTCCTCCGGCCGCGGCGTGCTGGCCATCGGCCAACCGCTGTTGAGCGCCAACGCGCTCCATTACACGACGGAGGATCTGTTCTGCGCCACGCAGAAGGAGAATTTCTACCGCTATCTGCTGCCGGAGCGGGACACGGTTACACTCGATCTCGACCTGAAGCAGCGCGGACTGGGCGGTGACAACTCCTGGGGCGCGATGCCCCACGAGGAGTTCCGCCTCAACGTCTGGCCGGTCAGCTTCCGCTATCGGCTCAAGGTGCTTCAAGGCGGCGAAAATCCCATCGCGTTGGCCAAGCAACCCGTCGAGTAGAATCATCCGCCTGCGAACAATGAAAAACGTCCTGCAATTTCTCGCCGTGGCAGTGCTATTGGCCGGCTGCCAGCACGACGCGGGCGTGGCATCGCCCAAGTGGACCTCCGCGGAGAAGTACTCGGAGTATCCCACCGGTGGCTACGTCGTGCGCAACAATGTCTGGGGCGAGGGCCCCGGCCCCCAGAGCATCTGGGCGAATTCGCACGCCCAGTGGGGCGTGCACGCCGACCATCCCGCGGTCGGGGGCATCAAGGCCTATCCGCATGCCGGCTGGGCGGTGCACCAACGCCTCAGCGCAGTGCCTCATTGCACCAGCCGTTTTGCGGTCACGGTACCGGATGCCGGCAGCTACAACACGGCTTACGACATCTGGTGCGAACGGCACGCCTATGAGATCATGCTCTGGATGAACTGGCGCGGGAAAATGGGCCCCATCGCCCGGTCTTGGGATGCGACCGGCAAGCCGGCAGTCGAGATTACCGGCGTCACCGTCGGCGGCCACACCTGGGATGTCTACAAGGGGACCAACGGCGCCAATGTCGTCTTCACCTTCATGGGCACCAGCCCTTCGACGGCCGGCGCGGTGGACATCAAGGCCGTCCTCGACTGGATCAAAGCCCGGGGCTGGTTCGAGAAGCCGGCCGGCGGCGACGTCTTGCTCGACGAAGTGCAGTTCGGTTGGGAAATCTCCGCTTCAGCTGGCGGGCTCGATTTCGCCGTCAACGATTTCTCAGTGGACCTGCAGTAAACTGGGTTCATGAGTTGAGGCTGGGCGTGTTATCCTTAACGTGCCGCGTTCCCGTGCCACGAATCCTTGAATCGCCAACCCCGTTTCCGTCGATGAATTCAACCCGCCGCAGTGTCGGTTTTATTTCCCTGGCCGGTCTGATCTGCCTCCCGGCCCTCCTGCTGACCGGCGGTATCTTGAGCGCGGCGCAGCCCGCCGTCGCCCGGGCCGATGGCTCGCCGCGCGAACGGGTGTCCTTTAACAACGGCTGGCGGTTTCAGAAGGGCGATCCCGCCGGAGTCGGTGAACGGCTGGCCTACGCGAAGATCAAGCCCTGGATCATGGCGACGGGCAACGATCTGCTGAGTCCCGCGGCCCCGGCGCCGGTGCGCCCGGCGGGAAATCCAGGCGGGGACGTGTCGTATGCGCAGGCCGGCTTTGACGACCGTGGTTGGCGGCTGCTCAACCTGCCGCATGACTGGGGCATCGAAGGGCCGTTCAAGCAGGAATATCCTGGCGACACGGGCAAGCTCCCGTGGTGGGGCGTCGGCTGGTACCGGAAGCATTTCTCGGTCGATGCGGCGGACGAAGGCAAACAGATCAGTCTCGATATCGATGGCGCCATGGCCTATGCCGCCGTCTGGCTCAACGGGCAGTTCGTCGGCGGCTGGCCCTACGGCTACGCCTCGTTCCGGCTCGACCTCACGCCCTTCGTCAAGGCCGGTGCGGAGAACGTCATCGCAATCCGGCTCGACAATCCGCCCGACTCGTCCCGCTGGTATCCCGGCGGAGGCATCTATCGCAACGTTTGGCTGGTGAAGACCGGACCTGTCCATCTGGCCCACTGGGGCGGGTACGTCACCACCCCGCAGATCTCCCAGGACGCCGCCCTGGTGAATCTCGATTTCGTGCTCGAAAACGATTCGGACGCGAAAGTCGCTGCGGCCGTTACCACGCAGGTATTTGAACTGGAGGCCAGCGGCCAGCGCGGCATGCCGATCGCAACTTCTGATACGGTCACCGTGGAGATTGACCCCGCGAAAGGCCGCGAACGCGCCCGCTCCAATTCACTGACGGTGAACCACCCCAAGCTCTGGGACCTGCCGCATCCGCATCGTTACGTCGCGGTCATAACAGTCGAGGAGGGCGGGAAAGTTTTGGATCGATTCGAGACGCCCTTCGGCATCCGCACGATCCGGTTCGATCCGGACCGGGGATTCCTGCTCAACGGCGAGCTCGTGCGGATCAACGGGGTCTGTGACCACCACGATCTCGGCGCGCTCGGCGCGGCGATCAACCCGCGGGCGCTGGAGCGGCAGATTGAGCTGCTGCAGGAGATGGGCGGCAACGCTATCCGCACCAGCCACAATCCGCCCGCCCCGGAGCTGCTCGAGCTCTGCGACCGGATGGGCATGCTGGTGATGGACGAGGCTTTTGATTGCTGGCGGCGCGGCAAGCGGCCCAACGATTACAACCTGCTCTTCGACGACTGGCACGAGAAGGATCTGCGCGCCCTGGTCCGCCGCGATCGCAACCACCCGAGCGTGATTCTTTGGAGCATTGGCAATGAGATCCCTGAGCAGGGACAGTCGGGTGGCTGGCGGCTGGCCGCCCACCTCGCCGGCCTCGTGCGCGAGGAGGATCGCTCGCGTTTCATCATTTCGGGCTGCGATAATATTGATTCGGGCTACAACGGATTCGCGACGGCCCTCGACGTCCTGGGCTACAACTACAAGCCCGGCGAGTACCCCCGGTTCCACGCCAAGCACCCGACGGTGCCGGTGCTGGGCAGCGAAACCGCCTCCTGCGTCGGCTCGCGCGGCGAGTACTTCTTTCCGGTCAGCAACGACAAGGCGGACGGTCGGGCCGACTTCCAAGTCAGCTCGTACGATCTCTACGCGCCCCGCTGGGCCCTGCCGCCGGACGTGGAGTTCAAGGGACTGGACGAGTTTCCGCCGGCCGCGGGCGAGTTTGTCTGGACGGGATTCGACTACCTCGGCGAGCCAACGCCCTACAACGCCGACACGACCAACCTCCTGAACTTCTCCGATCCGGCCGCACAGGCGCGCATGGCGAAGGAACTCAAGGATCTCGGCAAGATCGTGGTGCCGTCACGCAGCTCCTATTTCGGCATTCTTGACCTCGCCGGTTTCAAGAAGGACCGGTTCTTCCTCTATCAGGCGCGCTGGCGGCCGGATTTTCCAATGGCGCATATCCTGCCGCACTGGAACTGGCCGGAGCGTGCCGGCCAGGTGACGCCCGTGTTTGTCTACACCTCGGGCGATGAGGCCGAGCTTTTCCTCAACGGCCAGTCGCTCGGGCGCCGCCAGCGCGGCCCGCTCGAATACCGGTTGCGCTGGGACGACGTGAAATATCAGCCCGGCGAGCTGCATGTCGTGGCCTACAAGCACGGCCGGCATTGGGCGGAAGACGTGGTGAAGACCACCGGACCTGCGGCCAGAGTGACGCTCGCAGCCGACCGCGCTGCTCTCAAGGCCGACGGCGAGGATCTCTCATTCGTCACGGTGACCGTTGCCGATAAGGAAGGCCGGCCCGTGCCGCGAGCTAGGAACCTGGTGAGGTTCGAACTCACCGGTCCGGGCGGGATTGTGGCGGTCGACAGCGGCGACGCCACCAGCTTCGAGCCCTTCCAGGCGAAGGAGCGCAAGGCCTACAACGGACTTGCCCTCGTGATCATCCGCACCCAAGAGGGCGTGCCGGGCGCCATCACGCTCAAGGCGCAGTCGGACGGGCTCGCCCCGGCCGAAATCACGCTCAGGAGCAGCTCCGAGTAGCCGGACCTTTTCCTCCCCCATCCGGCTTCCGGGCTCGGGAAGGGCCGAACCTTCCGGCGGGCCGACGGTGGGTTGGCGCGAGACCGGTCGCGGCCTGGGAAACTTGTCAACTAATAGTTGACAAGTTGCCGAAGCGGATCGGTGGATCACGGCGCCACCCGCAGCGGCGGGCTCCTCGCAATGGCAGCTCAGGTCACTGTTTTCCCGGAGCGGCGATTGACGCCGCACGGGTTCATGATGGGATGGCGTCCATGCGAACGATGCCCGCGATCATGGAGCGTAACGTTGCCTTCATCGCCTTCGGTCTTTTGCTGACCGCGTCCGTTCGGGGACAGAGTCCGGGCGGCGATGTCTCCGTGCCTCCGCCGCCATCCGAGCGCGCGGTGGCGCCGGTCCCGCTCGATCCCAGGTTGCCGACGCTTTTTGTCGTCGGTGACTCCACGGCCGCCAGCAACGACGGAGTCGCGGTCGGCTGGGCGGTGCCGGTGCCCACTTTTTTCGATCCGGCAAAGCTCAACGTTGCCAACCGGGCGCGCCCCGGCCGCAGCAGCCGGACGTTCCTGATGGAAGAGTTGTGGGACAAGGTTCTGGCCGACTTGAAACCGGGGGATTTCGTTCTGATCCAGTTCGGCCACAACGACGGAGGGGCGATCAACGAGGAACCGCCAGGCTCGAAGAGCCCGCTGCGCGCCCGCGGTTCCCTGCCCGGTCTCGGCGACGAAAGCAGGGAGATCGACAACGTTGTCACGAAGCAGCACGAGGTCGTGCACACTTTCGGCTGGTACATGCGGAAATTCGTCAACGAGGCGCGGGCAAAGGGCGCCACCCCCATCGTGCTGTCCCTCACGGTGCGCAATATCTGGAAGGACGGAAAGGTGGAGCGCGGCCCGGGCGATTACGGAAAATGGTCCGCCGAAATCGCCCGAACCGAGGGGGCAGCCTTTGTCGACGTCACCACGATCATCGCCGATCAGTACGAGAAGATGGGAGCGGACACGGTGAAGAAATTCTTCCCGCGCGACCACACGCACACGAATGCGGAAGGGGCGGAACTCAACGCGGCCTCCGTCGTGGCCGGTCTGAAGGCGCTCGCCAGCTACCCGCTCGACCGCTTCATGTCCGCCAAGGGCCTGGAGGTGCCGGTCGCCGCGTCCGGCACGGCCCGCACGCCGGGTTTTCTCGCCTGGTTGCACCTGCCCGAACCGGCGAACCCCAAGCTGCCGACGCTTTTTCTCATTGGCGACTCGACTGTCCGGAACGGCCGGGGCGACGGTGTCAACGGCCAGTGGGGGTGGGGCGAGCCCATCGCCGCCTATTTCGACGCGGCCCGGATCAACGTGGTGAACCGCGCCGTGGGCGGCCTGAGCAGCCGCACGTATCTGACTTTGGGACACTGGGAGCGCGTGCTGGCGATGCTAAAGCCGGGCGACTTTGTCATGATGCAGTTTGGCCACAACGACAATGGAGCCCTGAACGACACCTCGCGCGCCCGCGGCACCAAGGCCGGGATGGGCGAGGAGTGCGAGGAGATCGACAACCTGCTCACCCACAAGCATGAGGTGGTTCATACCTACGGCTGGTACCTGCGAAAACTCATCGCCGACACGCGGGCGAGGGGGGCGACGCCGATTGTCTGCTCGCTGGTACCGCGCAAAACCTGGAAGGACGGAAAGATCCTCCGCAGCAAAGACAGTTATGCCGGCTGGGCCGAGCAGGTGGCCGCGACCGAGGGGGTGGCCTTTGTCGATCTCAATGAGATCATCGCGCGCCGGTACGACGAGCTCGGCCCGGAGAAGGTGGAGCCGATGTTCGCCGACCCGCACACGCACACGAGCGCAGCGGGGGCCGAGTTGAATGCCGCCTGCGTGATCGCCGGACTAAAGGCGCTCAAGGACAATCCGCTCGCAGACTTTTTCTCAGCGAAAAGCGCCACCGTCGGCGCTTATTCACCTTAGCGCTTGGGTACTTGGTTTTGCGGTTGCCCCCGGCCACCCACGATTTCCGAATCGCAAGCAACGTCATCCAACTCGGACCTTTCCATGAACCAGCCCCCAGCTAGCGTGTCCTCCGTAGATGATTCGCGACGGGATTTCCTGAAAAAGGCTGCGCTGGCCACGGCTGCATTGGCGAGCCCACGGCTCGCAGCGCTGGCGTCGGGGGAAATGCGGGACGCGTCCGCGGCTCAACGTGTGCTACCATGGCACCGTCGCGCGCTGCGGTGGGGCCAGACCAACATCACCGAGCTGGATCCCACGCGCTACGACATCGCCTGGTGGCGCCAGCAGTGGCAACGCACCCGCCTCCAGGGCGTCATTATCAACGCCGGTGGCATCGTGGCGTATTATCCGACCGAGGTGCTCGGGCACCGCCGCGCCCGGTTCCTCGGCGACCGCGATTTGTTCGGCGAACTGTGCCGCGCCGCCCACGAGGACGGCCTGGCAGTGTTTGCCCGGATGGATTCCAACGGCGCGCACGAGGAGTTTTACCGGGCTCATCCCGACTGGTTCACCGTCGATGCCGCCGGCACGCCCTACCAATCGCGCGAACTCTACGTCAGCTGCGTCAATGGCCCGTATTACGACGAACACATTCCGGCCATCCTGCGCGAAATCATCGAGCGCTACCGTCCGGAGGGGTTCACGGACAACAGCTGGAGCGGACTCGGACGCAACAGCATCTGTTTCTGCACAAACTGCCAGGCGAAATTCCGCGCGCGCACCGGTAGCAGCCTGCCGGCGCGCAAGGATTGGAACGACCCAACTTACCGGGAATGGATTCGGTGGGGCTATGAACGCCGGCTCGAAATCTGGGATCAGAACAATCGCGTCACGCGTTCGGCGGGCGGGCCCGACTGCCTGTGGGTGGGCATGAACGGCGGCGACATCACCTACCAGGCGGAGCAATTTCGCGATCTAAGGGCGATCTGCCGGCGCGCGGAGATCATCATGCTCGACGACCAGCGCCGGGCAAACGCCTCGGGCTTCCAGCGCAATGGCGAGGTCGGCAAGCTTGTGCACGGGCTGCTGGGGTGGGACAAACTCATCCCGGAGAGCATGGCGATGTATCAGACGACGAGTCCGACGTTTCGTTTTGCGAGCAAGCCGGAAGCCGAGGTCCGCTTGTGGATGGTCGATGGGTTTGCGGGCGGTATCCAGCCGTGGTGGCATCATGTGGGCGCCTACGACGAGGACCGGCGCATGTACCGCACGGCTGTGGCCCTCTGTCAGTGGCATCAAGCCAACGAGGCGCTGTTGGTCAACCGCCAGCCAATTGCCACGGTGGGAGTGGTGTGGTCGCAGCAGAACACGGATTACTTCGGCCGCGACGAGCCCGAGTTGCAGGTCGAGCTTCCGTGGGACGGCATCCGCCAGGCATTGGTCCGGGCGCGCATCCCCTATCTGCCGGTGCATATCGACGACTTGGAGCGCGACGCGGCCCAGTTTCGTTTGCTGATCCTGCCCAATCTCGGCGCAATGTCGGACGAGCAAGCGGCCAGTGTTCGCCGCTTCGTGGAACGCGGCGGCGGCCTGCTGGCCACCGGCCAGAGCAGCCTCGGCGATGCCTGGGGCGATCCGCGGCCGGATTTTGCGCTGGCGGATTTGTTTGGCGTCCACCTGCCCGCGGCGCACGGCGCGCGACGGGAGGCCACCCGCCGGCAGTGGGCGGCGGACACCGCGCACAGCTACCTGCGGTTGACGCCCGAATTGCGGGCGCGCACTGACGGGCCGCATGCCGCCGGCGAGCCGCCACCCCTGGGTGAACGTCACCCGGCCCTGCGCGGCTTCGACGAAACCGACCTCCTGCCGTTCGGCGGCATCCTGGAACCGCTGCGCCTCGACCCCTCGGCCCAGGTGTTGCTGACGTTTGTGCCGCCGCTTCCGGTCATGCCACCGGAAGCAGTCTGGATGCGCGAGCCGCGAACCGACATTCCGGGACTGATCCTGAACGCGCGGGCAGGCGGCGCGCGGGTGGCGTTTCTCCCGGCCGACCTCGACCGGCGCTATGGCCGGGACCATCTGCCCGACCACGCCAATTTGCTGGCCAATCTCGTGCGCTGGATGGCAAAGGACGACCTGCCCCTCGCGGTGGAGGGACCGGGCCTGATCGACTGCCATCTGTACCGCCAGAACAGCCGGGCGATTCTCCATGTGGTCAACCTGACCAACGCCGGAACCTGGCGGGCGCCGGTGGACGAGTTGATCCCGGTTGGTCCGTTACAGGTGAGCATGAGACTGCCGGAGGAGGTGCGAGGGCTTAGCCTTCGCCTGCTCGTTTCCGGTCGGACGGCTGCGGTCACGAAGAGCGGCGGCTGGTGCCGGTTTGAACTTCCGACTCTCCTTGACCACGAGGTGGCGGTGATCGAGTGACATCAGAGCCGGAAGATTAAGGGCGCCAGACGCTGGCGAGTCTTCGCAAAGAAATGCTTGGCGGGGTTGGCGGAGCTGGCACAAGCTGCCGGTCTTTCCCCGAACATGCACGCCTCTGCCATCCGCCCCTCCATCATCGCCGCTACTGCGGTGCTCGCCTTCCTCCTCGCCGCGCCCCAGACCGCGGCACAGGAATTGGAGAAACTCCCCGACGGGATAATGGTCCCGGTCGGCGACGCCTTTCTCAAGGTCGCGATCCGGGCGGACGGCATTGTCCGCGTCGCCTATGCGAGGGACCGGGCGGTGTTCGAGCGCCCGAGCCTAGTTGTTCAACCGAGGAGTTACAGGCCGCCGCCGTGGAAGCTGACGACGGAACCAGGCGTGGCAATGCTGGCCACGGCGAAGCTCAAAGTGAGGGTCGACCTCGGCACGGGGGCGGTGTCGTTTCTCGATTCCTCCGGGCAGTCGATTCTCACTGAGAAAACGGGCGGCCGGACCCTGATCCCAGCGGAAGTGCAGGGTGTGCAGACCACGCACGCTCGGCAGGAGTGGGAACCGAACGCTGACGAATCGCTCTACGGCCTGGGCCAGAATCAGCTTGGGTTGGTTGACATCAGGGGCTATGATCTCGACCTCTGGCAGCATAATGGTTCGGTCGCCGTGCCGTTTCTCGTATCGAGCCGGGGGTACGGCCTTCTCTGGGATAATCCGTCCTACACGCGATTCGGAAATCTGCGGCCGTTCGAGGCGATTCCCGCCGCGCAGCTGAGGGACACAACCGGCCGCCCCGGCGGTCTCACCGGAACTTACTACGCTGACGGCGCGTTTGGACGGCGGGTCGCGGAGCGGGTGGACGGACAGATCGACATCTTGCCGGCCGGCCGGTTCATGACCAACGCCGCCATCCATCCCGCGTTGCTGGAGCGGGGTCCGATCAGCGTGCGCTGGGAGGGCAGCGTCGCACCGGAAGTGAGCGGCGACTATCAATTTCAAACCTACTCCGATGGCGGACTCAAAATGTGGGTCGACGGCAAGCTGGTCGCCGACCACTGGCGGCAAGGCTGGCTCCCTTGGTATGACCTGGCGCGCGTGCGGCTCGAGGCGGGCCAACGGTATGCGATCAAGCTCGAGTGGACGTGCGACGATCGCCCGCCGGTGGTGCAACTGCGCTGGAAGACGCCGGCGGTCGGCACCGCCACTTCGCTCTGGTCTGAAGTGGGCGAGACGGTTGACTACTATTTTGTCTACGGGCCTGCTCTCGACCAGGTCGTGGCCGGCTACCGCCGCATCACCGGGGAGGCGCCGATGATGCCGCAATGGGCCTTCGGCCTGTGGCAGAGCCGGCAGCGCTACAAGACCGCGCAGGAGAGCCTCGATGTCGTCAAGGGATTCCGTTCGCGCGGCATCCCGTTCGACAATATCGTGCAGGATTGGTTCTATTGGAAAGAAGACGCCTGGGGCTCGCACCAGTTCGACCCGGCGCGGTTCCCGGATCCTGCGGGCTGGATCCAGGCGATCCACGAACAGCACGCCCGCCTGATGATCTCTGTCTGGCCGAAATTCTATCCCGGCACGGAAAACTTCGAGGCGATGCATGCGCGCGGCTTTCTCTATGAGCGAAATCTGAAGGACGGTATCCGCGACTGGGTACGATTCCCCTACACGTTTTACGACGCCTTCAATTCCGAGGCCCGGCAGCTGTTCTGGTCACAGATGAACCGCGAACTTTTCAGCAAGAAAGTGGACGCGTGGTGGCTGGATGCCACCGAGCCGGATCTCACTCGAGCGCCGACTCTCGACGGACAGCGCGATTACATGAATCCGACGGCGCTCGGGCCCGGCTCGCGCGTGCTGAATGCCTTTCCCCTCGAGAATTCCCAGGCGGTGTACGATGGGCAGCGCGCCGCCGCGCCGGATCAGCGCGTCTTCATCCTGACCCGCTCGGGTTTTGCCGGACAACAGCGCTATGCCGCCGCCGTGTGGTCCGGCGACACTAGTTCGACCTGGACCGCTCTCGCCAAGCAGGTCCAGGCAGGCCTGAGTTTTTCGCTCTCAGGACTGCCGTATTGGACCATGGATATCGGTGGGTTCTCGGTGCCGGGCCGCTTTGCGCCGGTCCGGGACCACACCTCCACCGGAGAACCGATCTTTGCGGAGCCGTCGGCCAAGGATATGGAGGACTGGCGGGAGCTGAACACGCGCTGGTTCCAGTTCGGCACCTTCACCCCACTGCTGCGGGTGCACGGCGAATATCCGAATCGGGAGATGTGGCAGTTTGGAGGCGAGAAATCGCCGGCCTACCAGGCGCTGCTCAAGTACGACCGGCTGCGCTACCGGATGCTGCCCTACATCTATTCGCTGGCTGGCGCGGTCACCCAGGAAGGCGGCACGATCATGCGCGCACTCGTCATGGATTTCCGGGCCGACGCCACTGCCCGCAAGATTACCGATCAGTACATGTTCGGGCCCGCGCTGCTGGTCAATCCGGTGACGATACCCCAGGCGCGCAGCCGGCAGGTTTACCTCCCGCCGGCGGCGGCGTGGTACGATTTTTGGACTGGGGCAGCGATGCCGGGTGGCCAGACGGTTGAGGCGCTGGCGCCGTACGATTCGATTCCCGTTTTTGCACGGGCCGGCTCAATCATTCCGGTCGGCCCGGAACTCCAGTATACGGGGGAGAAGCCGGCCGATCCGATCACCCTCTATGTCTATGCTGGCGCAGACGGCGCGTTCACTCTCTACGAAGACGATGGCCTGACCTATGGTTACGAAAAGGGCGCCTTCGCACGTATCCCGATCCACTGGAATGACACCAAGCGGGTCCTGACGGTCGGGCAGCGCGAGGGTTCATTTCCGGGCATGCTCACAGAGCGGACGATTGAGGTGATATTGGTTTCGAAGCAGAAACCAGTCGGATTCAGCCTTGCGCCGCCGCCGGATCGCTCCGTGCGGTATCGGGGAGAGGCGATCGATCTGTCCTTCAGGTAGACATCGCAGCCGGGGCAGCCTGCCGTCATGAGACCATCTCGCCTCCGATTCATCAACGCGTTGATTTTCGGCTTGCCGGCGTTCGCCGTCGCGTTGCTGGCGGTTCCTGCGGAGGCGCAGGAGCGCCCGCTTTACCTGGACGCGGCTCAGCCGCTTGAAGCGCGGGTCGACGACCTGTTGTCGCGGCTCACGCTCGATGAGAAGGTCTCCCTCGTGCATGGCGACACGCTCTTTACCACGCCGGCCATCGACCGCCTCGGCCTGCCCCGGCGTTGGATGTCTGACGGGCCTCACGGTGTGCGTGAGGACGTCGGGGCGAATACGTTCAATCCGGCAGGCCGGACGGACGATTTCACAACGTGCCTGCCGGTGGGGATCGCCCTGGCGGCGACGTGGAATCCCGCGGCCGCGCAAGCCTATGGCGACGTGATCGGCGAGGAGGCCCGGAAGCGTGGGAAAGACATCATGCTCGGGCCCAGCGTGAACATCATGCGCACGCCGCTCAACGGCCGGAATGCCGAATACCTGGGCGAGGACCCGTTTCTCGCCTCGCGCCTGACGGTGAGCTACATCCGGGCGGTGCAGGCGCACAACGTGGCGTCATGCGTGAAACATTTCGCGGCCAACAACCAGGAAACCCGGCGCGGTTCGATCAACGTCGAGATGAACGAGCGCACCCTGCGGGAGATCTACCTGCCGGCGTTCCGAGCCGCTGTGCAGGAGGGTGGCGTATGGGCGGTCATGGGCGCCTACAATAAACTCCGCGGCCAGTATTGCTGCGAGAATGACTATCTGCTCAACCACGTCTTGAAAGGGGAGTGGGGTTTTCCCGGCCTGGTCATGTCCGACTGGGGTGGCACGCATGACACCAGGGAGGCGGTGCTCAACGGCCTCGACCTCGAAATGGGCTCAAGAAAGCCTCATCTGGCCGAAGCGTTTCGCGATGGTCTGCAAAAGGGCGAGTATCCGATGGCGGTGCTCGACGACAAGGTCCGCCGCAATCTCCGCGTCATGTTCGCCACGCATGCGTTCGAGGTTCGCCCGGAAGGCTCAATCAACACTTCGGCTCACCAGCAAGCGGCCCGCCGCGTCGCCGAGGAGTCGGTGGTCCTGCTCAAGAACGCAAGCGGTGCGCTCCCGCTCGATCCAGTCAAGCTCACCTCGATCGCGGTGATCGGCGACGATGCCGTGCGCCTGCAGGCCTACGGAGGGGACAGCGCCCGCATCAAGGCGTTTTACGAGATTTCCCCGCTCGAAGGCATTCTGCGCCGCGTCGGCGGCAATGTGAATGTGACGTTTTCCGAGGGCTGGCGGAAAGATGGTGACGCCACCGCGCTCGCAGCGCGTGCCGTCCTGGCGGCGAAGGCCGCGGATGTGACCATCGTGGTCGCGGGCCTCAACCGCCAGCGACCGTTCGATTGCGAAGGCACCGACCGGAAGGACCTGAAGCTGCCCTATGGCCAGGATGCGCTGATCCAACAGGTGGTGCAGGCCAACCCGCGGACGATCGTGGTCCTGGTGTCCGGCGGGCCGGTGGAAATGGATGCCTGGCTCGCGCAGGTTCCGGCGGTGGTGCAGGCGTGGTACGGCGGCATGGAAGCGGGTACGGCGATTGCCGGCGTTCTCTTTGGCGACGTGAACCCATCGGGCCGGTTGCCGTGTACGTTCCCGAAGAAGCTCGAGGATACGCCGGCGTTTTCCGGCGGCGCGCGTGCCTACCCCGGTGAAAACGGCGTCGAGCACTACGACGAGGGCTTGCTCGTCGGTTATCGCTGGTACGACACAAAAGCCGTCGAACCGCTCTTCCCCTTCGGCTTCGGGCTCTCCTACACGAGCTTCACGTATTCGGGCCTTAAGCTCACCGCCGGATCGGGTCCGCAGGGTCCGGTCGTGTCTGTGGAATTCGAGGTGACCAACACCGGCGAGCGCGCGGGAGCCGAGGTGGCGCAGGTGTACGTGCATCAGGCGAAGCCCGGGCTGCCCCGGCCGCTCCGGGAGCTTAAGGGATTCCGCAAGGTGTTCCTAAAGCCCGGGGAGAAGCAGACAGTCTCTGTTCCACTCGGACGCGAGGCGTTTGCCTATTACAGCCCGGACCAGGATGGGTGGGTGGCGGAGAAGGACGATTTCACGATCTCGGTCGGCGGCTCATCACGCGATCTCCGGCTGGAGGGCAGTTTTCCACTGCCGCAGACCACGCTCGAGAAATAGTACTGACGTGGGTCGTCAGAAACGAGAAGCCACCCGCTTCCGCACAGGGCAACAGCGAAGCGGGGAGGCCGGACAACCGATGCCGGAGAGCGCTTGCCCCATGCACACGCTCGAGGAGTTCTACACGCCCGGCGCCGGCAGGCATTTGGCCGACGAAGTCCCCGGCATTCTCCAGGCGATCGCTGATGCTGCGGCTGCAGGATGGCTAGGGCACCGATCGCGGGTTGGAGGCGCTCGGTGGTCCTATTTATCAACAGGCGGCGGACGACCGATCCTCAGCCGGAACCATCTCGAACTATTAGTCACTTTTCATGAACACCCCAAATCCTGCCTGCTCACGGACCACGAGCCGGAGCACATCCTTATTCGCACCGGTGTTGATCGCACTCGGTCTTTTTGCCGTCTCGGCCCTGTCGCTGGGCGCCGCGGAGCCGGTGCGGTCCGGCCAATGGTGGGCCACGTTTGAGCTCGGCGCCGGCCAGCTCGATCGGACGATGCCCGAATTTTCCGATAACAGCACGCGCTTTTATCTCGGTCTCGGGGGCGGCCTGGCCGTCGACCCCCACCTGCTGCTCGGCATCGAAGCCAGCGGCTGGCTGATCCAGGCGGAAAATGCCAATGACCCGACGAAGGGAGCCGGAATCAGCCGGGTGTTCGCCGTGGCGAGGATCTACCCGCAGGCGACGTCCAATCTCCACCTGCAGCTCGGCGCCGGCTCGATCACCGGCTGGGACAATTCGCCATGGAGTTTGAACCACACGGGTCACCGTCTGGCTCAAGCCGAAATGGGTCCGGCTGGGAAGCCGGCATCGGTTATGACGCGATGTTCAGCACCCCCGCGGCCATCACCCCTTTTCTCTGCTATTCCAGCGGCACGGCCGGGAATCTGAAAATAAGCGCTGTGACGATCGGCGCCGGCCTCACCTGGCGATAGCGGGTGACGTTCTGACGGGGATGGCCGCCGGCGGGTCTTAATTTCCAGTAGCGGGTTAGCCGCGCTGGACTGTCATTGTCCTTAACTGGCCATGAGCTGTGGATTCCCCCCTTTGGTTGTTCCGCCCCTGCGTCGGACGCCTGTCTCGCGTGTCGCCCGAATGGGCGTTGATCATCCAAAAAGCCGGCGTCTGCGATATATCATACTGGGGGTGAAACGGTTGAAGCGACGACTAGCGGTGCATTTCTGTCGACTGTCCGTAAGCGGGCTTGGACTGATGCCCGCGCTCGCCTTCGGCCAGACCGATTACCCTCCCTACACGTTCACTACTATGGCGGGTGAAGCACAAGCGGTCGGCTGCACCGATGGCAACGGCAGCACCGCGCGCTTCAACAGTCCTGCGGGAGTGGCGGTGGATTCCGTCGGCAACCTCTACGTTGCTGACACCGGGAACAGCACGATCCGCAAGGTTACTCCAGCTGGCGCAGTCACGACGCTGGCCGGCCTCGCCGGTGTCACTGGCTCTGCTGACGGCATCGGGAGTGCGGCGAGATTCAATCATCCGCAGGGTGTGGCGGTGGACATCAGGGGTGATCTCTACGTGGGCGACACAAACAATTCTACGATTCGCAGGATTGCGTCGGACGGCATGGTGACGACGTTCGCGGGCCAGGCAGGTGCCAACGGAAACGTGGACGGCGCAGGCAGTGTCGCCCGTTTTTGCGGTCCACTGAGCATGGCGGTGGACCAGTCGGGAATCGTGTATGTTGCGGATCGCGGAAACTACACGATCAGGAAGATCACACCAGATGGTGTTGTGTCCACGGTGGCAACAAGCTTGGCGGCAACCTTTGGGCTTAGCAACCCGGGCGACGGTCCAGAGTCGGTGGCGGTAGACGCTGCGGGCAATGTATATGCGGCCGATTACGTTCACTGGATCGGAGGACTCAGGAAAATCGCTCTGGACGGTGTTGTTACGACGCTGGCAACTTTTTATGGGAGTTTTGTATTGGCGGTAGATAGGTCCGGGAACATCTATGAGGCCAATCAGATTGCTCCCTGGGAACGTCTTAAGAGAATCACCCCTGAGGGAGTCGTGTCGACATTGACGGGAATTGGTGCGGACAGCGTGGACGGCACAGGTTTCGTCACACCATTCGTCGACCCCGGAGGCATCGCGGTGGATGCAGTCGGCAATATCTATGTAACGGAAAGGGGCAACAACACGATCCGCAAGGGGCAGGCCGATGCTTTTGCCCCAACTGTCACAAACCAGCCGGCGGATCAGACGATTACGGCGGGATGGAATGCGGTCTACTCGGTTACGGCAGAGTATTCCCTCCCGATTACCCATCAATGGCAATGGAAAGCTGGCGGCAGCACCACGTGGTCCGACTTGAACAACGACGCCACCTTCAGCGGAACAACCACTGCCACCCTGTTGGTGACGGCGGTCACGGAGGCGATGAATGGAGGTTCCTTTCGCTGCGTGATCGCAAACGCCATTGGCAGCGTCATTTCGGCGCCGGCCGGTCTCACGGTACTTGTCAGCCCTCTGCTCACCGTGAGCACACTCGCGGGAAAGGCTGGAGTCTTCGGCAGCGACGATGGCAAAGGAGGCTCCGCCAGGTTTAGTGCTCCCACCGACTTGGCTGTCGATCACATCGGTAACATCTACGTCGCAGACACCAACAACCACACGATCCGGAAGATCACCCCTGCCGGGGTGGTGACGACGCTGGCCGGACGGGCGGGGTTTTCGGGGGGCCTGGATGGCACGGGCACCGTCGCCCAATTCCACTCCCCTGCAGGTGTGGCGATCGACGCCAGCGACAATGTTTACGTCGCAGACACCGATAATGACGCAATCCGAAAGATCGCCCCGACCGGCATGGTGACAACGTTGGCTGGGACTGGTTGGGGTAGTTCCGATGCAACGGGCACGGCGGCCCGCTTCCATTATCCCTCGGGCATTGTGACCGATACCGCAGGCAACCTTTATGTTGCCGACACTTTGAACGACACAATCCGCAGGATTACTCCTGACGGTGTTGTGACTACCCTGGCGGGTCAGGCCGGGTCCCTCGGCAACGCCGATGGTGTTGGGTCCGCCGCCAGATTCGACGGGCCGCAGGGATTGGCCTTGGACGGCGCGGGCAATCTCTATGTGGCCGACTCCGACAATCTCGCCATCCGCAAGTTGACGCTTTCGAGCGGAGCGGTGACTAAAGTAGCCGGGTGGGACCGCGCTACCCTCGGATTCGCGCCCAACGACGGCCCCGTTGCTCGGGCGCAGTTCAACTTTCCTTGCGGCGTCGCGGTGGACGGTGCTGGCAACCTCTACGTCGCGGACACCGACAACCACACTATCCGGCAAATCACGCCTGCCGGAATCGTGACCACAATAGCCGGCTTGCCCGGAACGTTTGGCAGTGCGGACGGTGTAGGTGCAGCTGCCCGGTTCAATTATCCCTCCGGTATCGCAGTGGACGACGCGGGAAACCTCTATATCGCCGACACGAATAATCACACTATCCGTCTGGCGTATTTCGCCGCCGCACCTGCGATCACAGCACAGCCGCAGAGTCAGACAGTGACAGTCGGCTCCGCTGTCCAGTTCTCAGTGACGGCGTCAGGCCAGCCGACGCCGACCTATCAGTGGTTTCTCGACAGCGCGGTCATCAGCGGTGCCACCAGCAGCACGCTCGGCCTGACGAAGGTTCAGTCGTCCCAGGCCGGGAACTACACCGTCACGGTGACCAACTCCTCCGGCAGTGCGACGAGCAATGCCGCCACTCTCACCGTCAATCCAGCTACGTCCGCTCCCTCCGGCGGAGGGAGTGCTGGATCCTCTGGCGGCGGCGCGCTGGACGCATGGTTTGTCGGACTGCTGGCGCTTTTAGTAGTGGGGCGGGTCCGGGCACGAGAAGGACCAGATTGATTCTTTCTTTATCGGAGCGGAACGTCATGAAAACTCTCCCGTCACCTCTCGTTCATTGTCTGTCGGTGCTACCGGTCCTCATGCTGGGCCTGCTTCCGGCGCCGACGATCGGGCAAACGAACGGTCCAGTCTACACCTTCACGACGCTCACCAACCGCGCAAGCATCGGATCGGATGACGGTACCGGCAGCGCCGCGCGTTTCAGTTCGCCGCAAGGCGTCGCTGTAGACAGCGCTGGCAATCTTTTTGTCGCAGATACGGGCAACCACACGATCCGCCGGATCACACCGGCGCGCGTGGTCACGACGATTGCCGGCAGTGCGGGTCAGCCCGGCAGCGCGGACGGCGCCGGCGCCACAGCTCGGTTTGACCGGCCGAACGACGTCGTGGTGGATGGCGGGGAAAATCTCTATGTCGCGGATACGGGCAATCACACCATCCGCAGAATTTCACCGTCCGGCGTGGTGACCACATTGGCGGGCGATCCAGGGCATACGGGATTTGCCGACGGTACGGGCAGCGCAGCGCTATTCAGCAAGCCGGCTGCTCTAGCGCTCAGTACGACCGGGGACCTCTTTGTTGCGGACTATGGCAACAACGCCGTCCGCAAAATCATGCTTTCCGGCGTGGTGACCACGTTGATTGACAGCTCATCCGGCGTTTCTGGCCCGCGGTGCATTGTGGTCGATGCCGCGGGCAACGTGATCGTAGGCACGGCCAGCCGGCTCTATAGAATCGCGCCCACCGGTGGGCTGACGCCTCTGGCGGGGGGCGGATATGGTGTGGACGACGGGGTCGGTTCGGCCGCCGGCTTCGAACACCTGACCGGCTTGGCGATCGACGGGACCGGTGTTCTCTGGGCGGCCGATGCATCCAATATCCGCAGGATCACGCCGGATGGTGTTGTCACGACCACTGCCTATTCCGACCAGAACTTCGGCCGACTAGGCGACGCGCGGAGCGACCCGCAGTTTGGCCCGCCCGTCGGACTCGCGATCGACACCTCCGGAAACCTCTATTTCGCCGACATCGCCAACACGGTCCACCGAATGCAGGCCGGCAGCCTTGCGGCCACGATGCTGGCGGGTTGTCCCGGGCAGGGAAACTACGTCTTCCAGCACCTCACGTTGGATAGGCCGGGTAATCTCTATGTGTCCGTCGGAGGGCCGCCGAGCGCCGGGCTCCAGTCGATCTCGCCGACCGGCGTGGTGTCGCCAGTGGCGGGGGGAGGGCCGTTTCCGTACGCCAACGGCACGGGAAGTGCGGCGTCATTCTATGAAATCGACGGCATCGCCGCGGGCCCCGAGGGCAATCTCTATGCCACGGACTCGTTCTACCATCAGGTCAGGAAGATCACGACCCCGGGGGGCGTGGTAACGACCCTGGCGACCAATGTTGGCGCTTTGAACTGGATCCTCGGCGGCTCGATGAGCGTCGCCGCGGACGATTCGGGCAATGTCTACGTCGCGGTCTGGCAACACCACATCATCCAAAAGATCACGGCCACGGGCGTGGTTTCGACCTTTGCGGGCAGTTACGACCAGTCGGGGGCCGCCGACGGCACGGGCGGCGGCGCGCGTTTCAATAACCCCTATGCGCTCACCGCTGACCTCGCCGACAATCTCTATGTGCTTGATCAAGGCAATGCGGGCTCGGTCCGCAAAATCTCGCCGGCGGGAGTGGTTACCACCGTGGCGACCGGCCTCACGTTGACCATCGAACCAGCGTTGTTGCCCCCGCTTTCCTCGTATGCGCAGATCACCGTGGACAGCCCTCGGAGCATTGCGCTCGATCGCGCCGGCAGCATCTACCTCACGTACTACTATTCCCATGTCATCCGTCGACTTTCGCCAAGCGGGACGATAACGACGATCGGCGGTGCGGTGGGCGAGCCTGGAAGTGCGGACGGAACCGGCGGCGCGGCGCGTTTTGACGGCCCTGGGGACATTGCCCTGGATTACAATGGCACCATCTATGTGATCGACGAGCCGCAGGGCACGATCCGCCTTGGCTGGCCGAGCTCGGCCCCGATCATCACCATGCCGCCAGCCAACCAGACCGTGACAGGGGGTCAGTCGGCGGTTTTTGCCGTAAACGCCGGTTCGAGTCTCCCCACCTCCTTCCAATGGCAGCGCCTTCCGGCCGGCTCGGCCACCTGGGAGAATTTGAACGAGAGCGGCAGCTACCGCGGCACGACCAGCGCCACGCTTGTGGTGAACCCCACGACGGCGGTGATGAGCGGGGATTCCCTCCGCTGCCTGGTGACGAACGTTGCGGGCAGCGTCACTTCGCCAACGGCCGTGCTCACAGTTTTGGCAGGAACGCCGCTCGCCATAAGCACCTTCGCGGGCCAGGCCGGCGCCAGCGGCAGCGCTGACGGCAGCCGCAGCAGCGCCCGCTTTCTGGCTCCCTCCGACGTTGCGGTCGACGGCGCGGGAAATCTCTATGTCGCAGATACGGGGAACCAGACCATCCGAAAGGTCACCTCAACAGGGGTGACCACTCTTGCGGGCCTGACGGGCGCGAGCGGCGTCGTCGATGGAACGGGAACCGCCGCGCGGTTCTTCAATCCCAGCGGCGTGGCGGTCGACGGCAGGGGATCGGTCTATGTCGCCGACACGGACAATGACACCATACGAAGAATAGCGCCGGGCGGAGTCGTGACCACGCTAGCCGGGCAGGCCGGCTCGCCGGGCATGGTGGATGGGATCGGGAGCGCGGCTCATTTCAATGGTCCCTCAGGAATCGTCGCCGACTCGACGGGCAATCTCTTTGTCGCCGACACCCTGAATCACCTGATCCGGAAGATCGCGCCCGATGGCACGGTGACCACGCTGGCCGGGAAGGCGGGGAACTGGGGCCACAGCGACGGCACCGGTTCCGCCGCGCGATTCTTGGGGCCGCAGGGGCTGGCCCTGGACGCCGCCGGCAATCTTTACGTTGCGGACACGAACGACGGGACGATTCGCAAGATCGTCCTCTCAACGGCCGCCGTGACAACCGTGGCCGGACAGTCTGGATACTCGCATCTGGGTTATGCGGATGGCCCTGCCGCACAGGCACAATTCAACTTTTCGTCAGGGATCGCGGCGGACGGCGCTGGCAACCTCTACGTCGCGGACACCGACAATAACGCCATCCGGCAGATCAGTCCCGCCGGGGTGAGCACTATCGCCGGTCTGGCCGGCGTCGCTGGAAGTGCCGATGGCGTGGGAACTGCCGCCCGTTTCAACTACCCCTCCGGCATCGCGGCAGACTCCGCCGGAAACCTCTACATCGCCGACACAAACAACCACACCATTCGGCTGGCCTATTTCGCCGCCGCACCCGCGATCACGGCGCAGCCGCAGGGCCAGACGGTGACGGTTGGTTTCAATGCTCAGTTTTCAGTGGCGGCTTCGGGGCGGCCGGCGCCGACGTACCAATGGTCATTCAATGGCGCGGTCATCAGCGGTGCCACCAGCAGCACGCTCGGCCTGACGAAGGTTCAATCGTCCCAGGTCGGGAACTACACCGTCACGGTGACGAACGCTTCCGGCAGCGCGACAAGTGCCGCTGCCACGCTCACCGTCAATGCGCTCTCGACCGGTTCGTCTTCGTCGGGCGGCGCTGGCGGCGGTGTAATGGATGCCTGGTTTGTCGGCCTGCTGGTCGTGGCCGGTGCGGTTCGGTGTGCGGGAATACGCGGCGGCTCAAGACTTCGCGAAGGGATGTGCCGCCAGGCGGGGTTTAGCAGCCGCAGGGCCAACGGTCGCGCCGCATCCTGCGCCCCAACCAATCCTCATAGTGCTCCGCCAAACACTCATTCGACTTTTCCTCGCCTTCGGCCCCTGGCTTTTCGCAGCCGCGCCGTCGGCCGCCGCACTGCAGCGTCAAACGGCCGAGTACTTGGCGGTCCCCAATCTTTACGCGTTTCAATACCTCCTCTACCGGCCTCCCGGGTACGGCGCCGAGGCCCGAGGCGGCTGGCCGCTGATGGTGTTCCTCCATGGTTCGGGTCAGCGCGGTACAAATGTGGAGATCGTCGCCGCCAACGGCCCCCCGATGTTGATTGAGCGAGGGCGCGATTTTCCCTGTGTCGTTATCTCGCCACAGTGCAGCGGCTATTCCTGGGACGCTGCGGCTTTGGAGGCGTTCATCCGCGACCTCATGACGCGGTACCGGATCGATCCATTCCGAGTATATGTGACCGGTCTAAGCATGGGCGGATTCGGAACCTGGGATCTGGCGGTGCGCACTCCGGCCTTGTATGCCGCGGTGGTGCCGATCTGTGGCGGCGGTAACCCAACGCTGGCCTACCGGTTGCGCGATCTGCCCTTGTGGGCCTTTCACGGTGCTCTCGACGCAACGGTGCCGGTCAGCCGCACGCAGGAGATGATCAACGCCATCCAGGCGGCCGGCGGCAGCCCACGTGTCACGATTTATCCCGATGGCGGCCACGATGTCTGGACGGTCACCTACGCCAACAACGATTTGTACACGTGGCTGTTCGCGCAAAGCCGGCCCGCAGTTCCCATCTCACCAATCGTGACGACGCCGCCGTCGAATCAGACGACGAATTCAGGGCAGAGCGTGGCGTTCGTGGTGGAGGCCGGGGGCAATCCGGCTCCGGCTTGCCGATGGCAACGCCTGCCGGCTGGTTCGTCGGTGTGGGAAGATTTGAATGAGGGCGGTAGCTACTACGGAGTGAGGAGCGCCACGCTCGACATCTTCAGCGTCACCGTCGCGATGTCGGGCGATCAGTTTCGCTGCGTGCTCACCAATGCTGCCGGCAGCGCTGCGAGCAGTGCCGTGGTCCTCACCGTGGCCGGCACCAGCGCCGCTCTGCTGCAGTATCCCGTCGGCATTGCCGGCGATGCGGTCGGCAATCTTTATGTCGCCGACTCCTCTAGCAACACCATCCGCAAGATCACATCTGCGGGTCTGGTGAGCACGCTCGCGGGCACGGCGGGCGTCGCCGGCAGCCAGGATGGCCTCGGCAGTGGAGCTTTGTTCAACCAACCCGGCGGGTTGACCGTCGACGCCAACGGTAACGTTTTTGTCGCCGACACCGGCAACGCCACCATCCGCAGAATCACTCCGGGCGGTTCCGTCACAACCGTGGCTGGATCACCAGCACGCCGGGGAAGCCTCGACGGTCCCGGCGCTGCTGCCGCGTTCAACTCCCCTGGTGGAATTGCGGTGGACGGCTCCGGTGCTCTCTACGTGGCGGATGCTTTCAATGCCACGATCCGCCGGATTGCCCTGGACAACACGGTAAGCACTTTGGCCGGTTCGGCGGGCCTGCGCGGTGACGCGGACGGCACCGGCAGCAACGCGCGGTTCAATTTCCCCGGCGGGTTGGCGGTGGATCATGCGGGCAATCTTTACGTGGCCGATACCTACAACGACACCCTTCGCCGGATTGCAGCCAATGGCACGGTCAGCACGCTGGCTGGTTCGGCTGGCATCAGCGGTGCAGCGGACCTGACCGGCGTTAACGCCCTGTTCAACCAACCCGGGGGCGTGGCAGTTGATTCCGCCGGCAACGTCTACGTCGCCGATACCGGCAACGGCACGGTCCGCCTGATCACTGGAGGGGGGGTGGTGACCACGGTCGCGGGGACTCCGGGCATCGCCGGTGCGCGGGACAGCGCGGTCGGCGACGCCTTGTTCAACCAACCACGGTCCTTGGCGATCGACGGCGCGGGAAACCTCTTTGTCGCCGATACAGGAAATGCCGCCATCCGCAAGATCACGCCAACCCACACGGTCACGACGCTGATGCTGACTGCGGCATCCACCGGAGGCGACGGTTCCTCCTCAGGCGGCGCAACCGCCGGAACCGGGACCATCCCTGGATCGGGCAGTGGAGGGGAAAGCGCTGGCAGAGGCGGTGGAGGCGCGATGGAGGATTGGTTTGCGGCGGCGTTGGCCCTGATCGCTGCTGCCCGCACAACGGTGCGCCGGAAGCGTTAACCGTCGTCCGAGAACGACGGGAAGGAATTTGGAGGCGCAGGCTTGCCCGTTCGACGAGCTCAGGGCTCCGAGACTTATCGAGGGGCTGCGCCCGTCTTGAATCCTTTGGTTGCGGCGGCAGCGGGGTGCTGCATTCTGGCTGACCAGGAACCGCGCAAGCCGTTCATGCATATCCCCGACGGATTCATCGATGCCAAGACCGCCCTCGTCACCACGACCCTGGCAGCGGCCGGAGTTGGCGTGGCATTGCGCCAGGTCCGGCGGGAACTTCCGCCCCGGCGCGTGCCGCTGCTGGGCCTGGCGGCGGCGTTTCTGTTCGTGGCCCAGATGGTGAATTTCCCGGTCGCGGGCGGAACCTCGGGCCACTTGATTGGCGGCGCGCTGGTGGCGGTGTTGCTCGGTCCGAGCGCGGCAGTGGTGGTCCTTACGGCCGTGCTCATCGTGCAATGCCTGCTCTTCGCGGACGGTGGCCTGCTGGCGCTGGGCGCAAACATCTTCAACATGGGCTTGGTCGCGACCGTGAGCGGCTATGCCGTTTTCCACGTTGTGCGGCGCTGGCTGCCGGGCCTGCGCGGGCAGGTGGCCGCCATGGCGTTTGCCGGTTGGTGTTCGACCGTTCTGGCGGCGATCGGGTGCGCCGGACAACTCGCCTGGTCGGGCACGGTCGCGTGGCCCGTCGCATTCACCGCGATGACCGGAATCCACCTGCTGATCGGAGTGGGGGAAGGCGCGATCAGCGCGCTCGTGCTGCTCGCCATCGCCCGGACCCGTCCGGATTTGGTCGGCGTCGCGGGGCCAATGCAGACTCCGCTGAAGATCCGGGCGTTCGTGGGCTATGGGTTAGCGGTGATTCTGGGGCTGGGCTGGTTTGTCGCGCCCTTTGCCTGTTCGTGGCCGGACGGGCTTGAATCCGTCGCCATCCGGCTTGGCTTTGCCCGCCATGCCGCCACCCCCTTGCTCAATGCGCTGGCGCCGGACTACCGCATTCCGGGCATAACCTCCCCCGTGATCGCGACGGCGGTCGCTGCCGCGGTGGGCGTAGTCGTTGTGTTCGGGCTGGCAGTTCTGCTTAGCCGCGCATTGGTGCGCGAACCGCGCGAGACCGCCGGCGCTCCAGCCAGCCCGTCATGAGCGATGCCCCCCAAGACCGCAATCCGATGCGAGCAAAACCGGGGAGTCGGGGTGTGTTTGCCGGCGGCCCGTTGCAGCGGTTGCCCGCCGCGCTGAAGCTCTCCGCGGCGCTGGTAATCATTGTCGGTACCGTGCTGCTTCCCGTCGATTGGATAGGCTGCCTCGCGGGCGAGGGGCTTGCGCTGATGCTGGCGGCGGTGGTGAGCCGGATTCCGTTCCTTATCCTGATCCGCCGGCTGGCGATGCTCCTGCCATTTGTGTTCGGTGTTGCCCTCGCGGGAATGCTGAATCCGGGCGGAGGCCTGGACTGGCGGATCATCGCCGCGAAAAGCACGCTGTGCCTGCTCACGGTCATCCTGCTGTCTCACACCACGCCGCTGGGTGAGGTGATCCGCGTCTTGCAGCGGCTGCGCGTCCCCGGTTTGCTTGTGACCACCATGGCCTTGATGCATCGGTACCTGTTCGTGCTGGCGGACGAGGCCGGGCACATGCGGCGGGCGCGGGCCAGCCGCACCTTCACGCGCGGGCGCCGGTTTGCCTGGTCTGCGCTGGCGACGGTGTTAAGCCGGCTGTTCATTCGCGCTTCGGAACGGGCGGAGCGGATCTACGACGCGATGTGCGCGCGAGGTTGGAAATGAATCCCGCCGTCGAAGTCACCAGTCTCGGCTACTGCTACCCTGATGGCACGGAGGCATTGTGCGGCGTGAGCTTCTCGCTCATGCCGGGCGCGTGTGTCGGGTTGCTCGGCCCGAACGGCTCGGGCAAGTCGACCTTGCTGCGCCACCTCAACGGGCTCCTGCCGGAAAAGCCGCCGGCTGACGGGAACGTGCGGATTCACGGCGAGGCGATCACGGCGGAGAACCTCCCGTCGATCCGGCGCCGGGTCGGCCTGCTGTTCCAGAATCCCGATGACCAGCTTTTCTGTCCGACCGTCGAGGAGGACGTCGCATTCGGCCCGCGCCAACTCGGGCTCAGCGAGGCCGCGGTGGCGGCGCGGGTGCAAACCGTTCTGGTCCAGGTTGGTCTGGCCGGGCAGGATCGCCGCGCGACCCACCACCTGAGCCAGGGAGAGAAACGCCGCGCCTGTCTGGCTGGCGTCCTGGCGTGTGAGGCCTCCATTCTGGCGCTCGACGAGCCGACGAGCGATCTGGACCCGCGGGGACGCCGAGAATTCAAGGCGCTGCTCCGACAGATCGACGCCACCAAGGTGATTGCGACCCACGACCTCGAATTGGTCGTGGAACTGTGTGCGCGATCGATCGTGCTGGATCATGGCCGGGTGGTGGCGGACGGCGCCACCCTCGAACTGCTCGGCAACGAGGAACTGATGCTGGCGCACGGCCTGGAACGTCCGCACATCCTGCAGCACGTGCATCCGCATCATCCCCACGAAGCGCATTAACGGGAACCCGCGGCCCGGCGGACTCTCCAATGATGCCGGCGCAAAACTGGTTTTCCATTCACCCGGAACCGGTCTAGGTTGTGGGTATGACTTCCCGATCCGCTGCGGCCCAACTGGGCCTGAACCGATGGCGTGCGGTCCTCGTATTCCCGCTGCTGGCGGCAACGCTTCTCGCGGACGAAGCGCCGCGCATCCGCGAAAGCTTCGATCTTGGCTGGCGATTCCTCAAGAGTGACGCCATCGGCGCCGAACAGGCAGGGTTCGATGATGCGGCCTGGCGGCGGCTGAGCCTGCCCCACGACTGGAGCATTGAGGGACCATTCGACGAAAAGGCACCGACGGATGGAATGGGTGGTTATCTGCCGACTGGAGTCGGCTGGTATCGGAAGCATTTCACCGTGCCCGAGAAGTTGCGCGGCCGGAAGATCACCGTGGAGTTCGACGGCGTCTACATGAACAGTGACGTCTGGATCAACGGCCGGCACGTCGGTCGCTGGCCCTACGGCTACAGCAGTTTTGCGTACGAACTGACTCCGATTCTGAATTTCGGCGACCAACCCAACGTCCTGGCAGTGCGAGTGGACAACTCGCCCCAGCCCAACAGCCGATGGTACTCCGGATCCGGCATTTACCGGCACGTCTGGATCACCGTCACGAACGCGGTGCATGTCGCCCACTGGGGTACCTCTGTCACCACGCCGCAGGTGTCGGTGGACGCGGCCACCGTGCGCATTCGTACGCGCGTGCAGAACGATCTCGCGGAGGTCCGGACGGTCACGCTTGTCAACGAGTTGCAGGACGCTGCCGGAAGAACCGTTGCGACCATGCAGTCCGACGGTCAACTACCGGCCGATGGCGAACGGGAGTTCGATCAGGCGGTCTCCGTATCTCATCCGCGGCTGTGGTCGCCTGACACGCCGGATCTCTATCGAATGCGCAGTCGCGTGCAAACTGGAGGCAAGGTCGTTGATTCCTACGAGACGTCGGTTGGGATCCGCAGCATCGCTTTTGACGTTGATCGCGGTTTTCTCCTCAACGACCAGCCAGTGAAGCTCCAAGGCATGTGCCTGCACCACGACGGCGGTGCGGTGGGCGCGGCGGTCCCCGAGGGCGTGTGGGTCCGGCGGTTGCACCTGCTGAAGGACATGGGCTGCAATGCCATTCGCACCTCGCACAACCCGCCCGCGCCCGAGTTTCTTGATCTGTGCGACCGGCTGGGTTTTCTGGTCATGGACGAGGCCTTCGACGAATGGACGGTCCGGAAGGGGCAGATCCAGCACGGCTATTCAGAGTTCTTCAACGAGTGGTACGAGCGCGATCTGGTAAACATGATCCACCGCGACCGCAACCATCCGAGCGTGATCATGTGGAGCGCGGGCAACGAAATTGGCGAGCAGCGGATGCCGGGAGGCGAAAAGGTGCTGGCGAAATTGGTGGAGGTGCTCCACCGCGAAGACCCGACGCGCCCGGTCACAGCGGCGATGGACAACATCTACACCGATGAAGGCGAGGCCCCGGAAGCCTTCACCCGTCTGCTGGATATCGTGGGCTACAACTATGTCGACCGCTGGGGTCCGCGGCGCGAGACTTTTTACGCAGACGACCGGCAGAAATACCCGCGACGAAAGTTTGTGGGCACGGAGAACGTTTGCATTGGTGGCGTGCGCGGCAGCTATGAGCTTCCCTCTGTGCCGACGGACGGCGCCCCCCGACCGCCCCGCTATGCCACCGCCATGGTCCGGGGCGAACAGTTGTGGAAATTCACCCGGCTGGTCGACTATGTTGCTGGCGACTTTCTCTGGACGGGCATTGACTACCTCGGCGAGTCCCACTGGCCGCGCCGCAGCAGTTTCTCCGGAGTGCTCGACACCTGTGGGTTCGCCAAGGACGGCTACTACTTCTACCAGAGCCAATGGACGGCCAGGCCGGTGCTGCATCTGTTTCCGCACTGGAATTGGCGCGGCCATGAGGGGCAGGTCGTTCCCGTGATCGCCTACAGCAACTGCGATACCGTTGAGCTTTTCCTCAACGGGCGGAGCCTTGGCGCAAAGGCGCATGAGTTTCCCCGCCAGGGCACGGCCGGCGGCTGGAACACCTACGCCCGGCCGCAAATCCTTTCCACTACCGCGGATCTTCACCTGTCCTGGGATGTGCCCTATGAGCCGGGGGTGCTGAAGGCTGTCGGCTACCGGGATGGGAAGCAGGTGGCAGAGAGGGAAATTCGCACCGCCGGTGCAGTGGCGATGATCGCGCTATCGGTCGATCGCGAAACGCTGCGCGCCGGTTCGCGGGAGGTCGCCAACGTGACCGTAGCGGTGCGTGATGCGAATGGCGTCATGGTGCCCACGGCGGACAACGTGATTACCTGGGAAGTTCAGGGTGAGGGGACCCTGGTCGGCGTGGACAACGGCGACCCGCTCAGCCAAGCGAGCTTTCAGGGCCACGCTGGCAAAGCGTTCAACGGCCTGGCGCTTGGCATCGTGCAGGCAGGCTCCAAAGCCGGGGAGGTGAGCGTGAACGTCGCGGCAGAGGGGCTCAAGGCGGCGACGGTGGTCCTGCAGGTCGTCGAGACGGAGGACACGAAGCGACCGATGATTGCCGGGCTAGACCAATGAAATACCTGCGGAAAGATTGGTCTGTCGCTTTCAGGCGCGCCGACCAAATGAAACTCATGAACCCCGTACCTGCATTCCCCGTCATCGCGGCTGCAGTCGGCCTGGCGGCCGGCGGAATACTAGTCGCCGGCGAGGCGGCGGATCCCGTATCGGCGGCGCCGCTCCCGGCGTTTCCGGTCGTGATCCAGGTCGACGCCGCCAAGCCGCTGGGCGAATTGCGTCCGATCTGGCGCTTCTTCGGGGCCGACGAGCCGAACTACGCCACGATGAAGAACGGGCAGAAGCTCATCGCGGAACTGGGCGAATTGAAGCCGCAGGCCGTCTATTTCCGCGCCCACAATCTGCTTTGCACTGGCGATGGCAGGCCCGCGCTGAAGTGGGGCAGCACCAACGCCTACAGCGAGGACGCGCGCGGAGATCCGGTGTACGACTGGACCATTCTCGACCGGATCTTCGACACCTATCGGGCGCGTGGCGTCCGGCCCTACGCGCAGATCGGCTTCATGCCGGAAGCGCTATCGGTCAGGCCCAAACCGTATCAACATCATTGGACCCCGGCGGCGAAATACGACGAGATCTATACCGGCTGGGCGTATCCGCCGAAGGATTATGCGAAGTGGGACGAACTCGTTTTCCAGTGGGTGAAGCATTGCGTGGAGCGATACGGGCGGACCGAAGTCGAGCAGTGGTACTGGGAGGTCTGGAACGAGGCCAACATCGGCTACTGGCGCGGCACGCCGGAGGAGTTTCGCAAGCTCCACGACTACGCCATCGAGGCGGTGCGGCGCGCGCTGCCCACGGCGCGGGTCGGCGGGCCGGACTGCGCGGGCCACGGCGGGCAGTGGATGCGGGACTTTCTCGAGCACTGTCTGCGCGGGACCAACCACGCGACGGGGCGGACCGGTACGCCACTCGACTTCGTTTCATTTCATGCCAAGGGCGCGCCGACCTACGTGGATGGCCATGTGCGCATGGGGATCGCGAATCAGCTACGCACCATCGACGAGGGATTCGGGATGATCGCCGCGTATCCCGAATTGAAGGACAAGCCGATCATCATCGGGGAATCGGATCCCGAGGGCTGCGCCGCCTGCCAGGGGCCGCAGCTCGGCTACCGCAACGGCACGATGTATTCCAGCTACACCGCGGCGAGTTTTGCCCGCGAGCAGAACCTGGCCGACCGGCGCGGCGTGAAATTCGAGGGTGCGCTGACCTGGGCATTCGAGTTTGAGGAGCAGCCGTATTTCGCCGGCTTCCGCTCGCTGGCCAGCAATGGTCTCGACAAACCCGTGCTGAACGTCTTCCGCATGTTCAGCCGCATGGGCGGGCGGCGGGTCGCCGTGCAGAGCTCCGGCGAAGTGGCCCTCGACGCCATCATGAAGGACGGCGTGCGCAGCGCGCCGGATGTGTCGGCGCTGGCAAGCCTCGACCGGAACCGGCTGTCGATTCTCGTCTGGCACTATCATGATGATGATGTGCCCGGACCGGACGCGGCGATTGATCTGGCCATCGGCGGCCTGCTGACGGCCCAGGGCGAGGCGCACCTGACGCAATACCGCATCGACGAGGAGCACAGCAACGCGTTTGCGGCCTGGAACCGCCTGGGCGCACCGCAGGTGCCGACTGCCGGGCAATACGCCACGCTCGAAAAAGCGGGCCGCCTTGAACCGCTGGCGGCGCCTTCACTCGTTCGCGTGATTGACGGTCAGGTGAAATTGACATTTATGCTGCCGCGCCAGGCGGTTTCCCTGCTGGTGCTCGAATTGAACTGATGTGACTCCCCTTTTCTGCTCAATCAATCCATGAATACCACGAAGCATCTGTTGAGTCTCACCCTCGGACTGGCGCTGCTGCCGGCGCTGCCGGTGGGGGCTCAGAATCTGCCCGCCCCCTCGGGCGCGACGCTCGTACTCAAGGCCGGAGAACCCGGTCCGGTCATCAATCGGAATATCTACGGCCAGTTTGCCGAACACCTCGGCCATTGCATTTACGGCGGAATCTGGGTGGGTGAGAACTCGCCGATCCCGAACACGCGGGGCATCCGCAACGACGTCGTCGCCGCATTGCGGGAGCTGCATGTGCCCAACGTACGCTGGCCGGGCGGCTGCTTCGCGGACGAATACCACTGGCGGGACGGAATCGGCCCGCGGGCGCAGCGGTTCAAGATGATCAACACCCACTGGGGCGGCGTGGTGGAAGACAACAGCTTTGGTACCCATGAGTTCATGGATTTTTGTGAGCAAATCGGCACCGAACCCTATATCTGTGGCAATGTCGGCAGCGGCACCGTGCAGGAAATGATGGAATGGATCGAGTACATGACCTCGGACGCCGATTCGCCCCTGGCCAACCTCCGCCGCAAGAACGGCCACGACAAGCCGTGGAAGGTGCCCTATCTCGCCGTCGGCAACGAGAGCTGGGGTTGTGGTGGCAACATGCGACCGGAATTCTACGCCGACAACTACCGCCGCTACAATACGTTCGTCAAAGACTACAACCGTTCCAATTATCACATTCAACGCATCGCGGGCGGATCGAACGGGCAGGATTACAATTGGACCGAGGTGGTAATGGACATGGTGCCCGTTTCGCAGATGAATGGCCTCTCGCTGCACTGGTATACGCTTCCCACCGGCGACTGGAAGAAGAAGGGCTCCGCCACCGAGTTCGACGAAGCCGCTTGGTTTGCGACGCTCCGGAACACGCTGCGCATGGACGAACTGGTCACGAAGCATTCCGCGATCATGGACAAGCGCGACCCGGAGAAGCGCGTCGGCCTGGTGGTCGACGAATGGGGCACCTGGTATGATGTCGAGCCTGGCACCAACCCGGGCTTCCTTTACCAGCAGAACACGCTGCGCGATGCCATCGTCGCCGGACTCAACTTCCATATTTTCCACAAGCATGCCGACCGCGTGGCCGGGGCGAATATCGCGCAGATGGTGAACGTCCTCCAAACGATGATCCTCACCGACGGGCCCAAGATGGCCCTCACGCCCACCTACTGGGTGTTCGAGATGTACAAGGTCCACCAAGGGGCCGCGTCGCTGCCCGTTGAGCTGAACACGCCGGATTATGTCGTGGGCGGGGACAAGATTCCGGCGGTCAGCGCGTCGGCCTCGCGCGACGCCAAGGGCAAGGTTCATCTCTCGCTGGTAAACACCAACCCGAACCAGCCATTGACGGTCAGTTGCCGGCTGGAGGGCGTTGGGGCGAAAACAGTCACCGGCCGAATTCTCACCGCGCCGGCGATGAACGCGCGCAACACCTTTGATTCGCCGGACACGGTTCATCCCGTGGCCTTCACAGGTGCGACCCTCGACGGCGCCACTCTGACCGTCGCGCTTCCCGCCAAATCCGTTGTGATACTCGAGCTTTGAATGCAGTGCCGCACCCGGTCATCTCCTGCATGAAAGCTGTCTTGCCGGGTTCTCTCTGGCCGGCCGTGGGTGTTGCCGGACTGCTTTGTTGTCTGCTTCAGCCCGCCCTGCCGGACCAGGCGACACCTGTGGTCCCGACCGAGGTTCGGCTGGGCAAGATCGCGGCGAAGCCGCTTTTCCGCGACCCGGTCTACGACGGCGCGGCGGATCCGACGGTGATTTGGAACCGCGCGGAGAAGAAGTGGTTCATGTTCTATACCAACCGCCGTGCCAACGCCTCGGAGGCGGAGGCACCCGGCGTATCGTGGGTGCACGGCACGAGGATCGGCATCGCGGAGTCGGCGGACGGCGGCGCCAACTGGAAGTATCGCGGCACCGCCGACACCGATTATGACGGACAGGGCATGACGTACTGGGCGCCCGAGGTGGTTTTCCACGAAGGCCTGTATCACATGTACCTGACCTTCGTGCCGGGGATCTTTCTCGATTGGCAGCACCCGCGCGAGATTATCCACCTCACGAGCACCGACCTGCTGAAATGGAAATACGAAGGCACCCTGAAGCTCGCGTGCGACCGTGTGATCGACGCCTGTGTGCACCGGCTGCCCGACGGCACCTGGCGCCTTTGGTACAACAACGAGCGTGACAACAAATCGATCTACTTTGCCGACAGCCGCGATCTCTATAAATGGGAGGACCGCAGCAAGGTCGCCGGCGTGGGCGAACGGCCGGGCGAGGGCCCCAACGTCTTCCGTTGGAAGGGGCATTACTGGATGGTGGTCGACGTCTGGAAAGGTCTCGGCGTCTATCGGTCCGAGGATGCGCTTCACTGGACGGTGCAGCCGGGCAACCTGCTCGCCACGCCTGGCAAGGGATCGGAGGACGGCGCGAATGGTGGGCACGCACAGGTTGTGGTCAGCGGCAATCGTGCCTATTGCTTCTATTTTCTGCATCCCGGCCGCCAGGGCACCATCCGACCTTCCGACAACGGCTACGAGCAGCGGCGCAGCCTGATCCAGGTAGTCGAATTGCACGAACAGAACGGCGAACTCACCTGCGACCGCGATCAACCGACGCACATCCGGCTGGTGCCTCCGGACAAGGAGAACTGACCGGCACCCAGCGGTGGATTGGCCGCATCATTGAGCACAACCCAAGGTTGACCGCGGTTCGAACGCATGAGCGAAATCACCCAGATCTTGCAGGCAGTCGGCCGGGGGGACCGTCGCGCTTCCGAGGAATTGTTGCCGCTCGTCTACGATGAATTGCGACGCCATGCAGCGGCGCGGATGGCCCGAGAGGCCGCGGGGCAGACGTTGCAGCCGACGGCGCTGGTACATGAAGCCTGGATGCGTCTGGTCGGCGAGGGCGACCGCACCTGGCAGAACCGCGCCCATTTTTTCGGAGCAGCGGCGGAGGCAATGCGAAGGATCCTGATCGAGAACGCGCGCCGGAAGTCCCGTTTGAAGCACGGTGGTGACCAGGTGCGGCTGGATCTTGACCAGCTCGAACTCGCCGCCACGACGCCGGATGAGAAGATCCTCCTGATTGATGAGGCTCTGGAGAGGTTGCGAACCCAGGATCCGGAAAAGGCGCAGGTGGTCGTCCTGAAGTTCTTTGGCGGCTATACCAATCAGGAGGTGGCGGCAAACCTGGGTGTGACCGAGCGCACGATCGAGCGCCACTGGGCCTATGCCAAGACCTGGTTATTTCAGAGCATTCGCGATCAAAAATGATTTGCTCGCGCTCCAAATCGCCGGGGCGATGGCGGGTTTTGCGCCCGGATGGCGCATGATTGGAGTGGGAACCGAAGAATGAACCTTGCGACCCAACGAGAAGAAGACCTGTTTGTGGCGGCACAACAGTTGACCGACCCGGCCGCGCGCCGGGCGTTCCTCGATCGCAACTGCGCCGGGGATCCCGTCCTGAGGGCGAAAATCGATGGACTCCTGGCGGCGGCGGCGGACGCCGACACGTTCTTCACGGAAAGCGCTTCAGCCCTGAGTTTTCCGGTGGAATCAATTCCTTCGCCGCGAATTGCGCCTGCTTCCGTCGATGCGATCCCCGCAAATCTGTCGATCGAGGAGCCAATCGGCACCCGCATTGGACGGTACAAGCTCCTTGAGCGAATCGGGGAGGGCGGTTGCGGAGTCGTTTACATGGCGGAACAGGAGGAGCCGGTGCGTCGCCGGGTTGCGCTGAAGATCATCAAGCTTGGAATGGAGACCAAGAGTGTCATCGCTCGCTTCGAAGCCGAGCGCCAGGCCCTGGC
>PMBT01000096.1 GCA_003153035.1 Opitutia bacterium | reverse complement strand
AGGCTGCTCACGCGTTTGGCTACGGGACTTTCAGCTTGGCCCACGCCCGCGCACCTCGGGTTGCAAAATGTGCAGGTTGGCCATGGAGATGCCGCTCAGCATGGCGCCGATTATCCCCAAGAGTCCCTGGTCGGTTCCGCACAGGTATAGATTCTGCAGGTGAGTGTGCCCATCGCGGATTTTTTCGGGTGCCCCGTAGATCGACCCGCGGAGATGGCCGGTGTACCGGGTGATGGTGCGCGGAGTAAAAATGTCCGTCGCGACCGTTCCGGCCGCGAGCGCCTCGTCGGCCACTTCCGGCAGAAACCGGCGCGCCGCGCAGATGGACGCGTCCAGCCAAGCTAGTTTGTCGGCCCGGTAGCGCTCCTCCGGCAGGCCAGCCCACTGGTCGTAGTTCGCCAGGCAGGTGATCCGCAGCAAACCCTCCGGAAGTTCGCGCGGGCCGAATTCGAAATTATTCGGGAAACAGATCACGCCGCTGCGCAGATCGGCCTGCGCAGCCGGTTCGGCGTACTCGAAACGTTCCGAGTCGTTGAAGAACACGATGGTATCGTCTCCCCACCCCAGCTCCCGCGGCTGCATCTTGAGAACCCGGATGCTCTCGATGAAGGTGAGCCGGCCGGATCCGGCCGGCGGGACGATCGGCCAGTCGGCGGCGGTCTCGGGCAGGACGGGATTCGAACCCGCCCGGCAAAGTTCCTGGGTCTCTGCCGCCCCGATCGAGGAAATCACGTGGCTGGCGGTGATTTCCTCGCTATTGTCGAGCAGCAGGGCCGCGGCGCGCCCGCCCCGCTCCACAATGCGCGCCACACCACAGTTCATCCGCCGCTCCCCGCCCGCCGCGCGGTATTTCTCCAGCAATACGCGGATGATCGCGCGCACCCCCTCGAACGGCCGGGCGAGGCCCTCCAGGAAAACCGCGCGAAACATGATGGCGAACTGGGTGAAATCCACGTCGTGCTCCTGCGCGCTGCCATAGTACATCAGCGGACAGAACAGCATGTCTTCGAGCAAACGGTCGCCGAGGTGCCGCCGCACGACCGCGCGAGCCGAGATGGCCGCTCCCGCGAAAGACATGGCATCGTGGGCTTTGACTTCCTCAGTAAGCCGGTGAAAGCCGTCGATCTGCCCGGGAAACCGCGCGGCGATCTCCGCTTCCAGCACGGCGAAATCGTTGGTGAAGCGCAGGGTCGCCCCGCCCTGGCTGCCGAAGGCGATGCGTGACTGCTTCTGCGGGCAGAGCGCGAATTCCTCGCGTTCGATCCGGAGCTGACGCAGGAGCTTTCCAAGCGCGGTGCCCTTGACCCCGGCCGGCACGAAGTTGGTCAGGGCATGCAACCCGACGTCGAACTTGCGGCCGCCGATCGCATAGAAACTGTTCAAACCGCCGGGAGCGTAATGTCGTTCGAAGATGCAGACCCTCCGGCCGAAATGCGCGAGCCGGATGCCGGCGGCGAGACCGGACATCCCGGCCCCGATGATGGCGACATCATAATGGCTGGGTGAACTCATCGTGAAGCTGAGGGCCGTATGCGGGAAGCCATAAGCGATAAGGCGTGGGCAACAAGCGCAAACCAGATTCCCAAATTCCGCCACGAACGGCGGCGTTTTCCCCCGAACGGCGTCGAAAGACTGACGCGCGCAACCCTAGACCGGCGCCAGCAGATCAGAGCTTGTAGCCATGCAATAGAACCGCGGGCGCCTTCAGAGGAGCATAAGCCGTTCGGTGAATGATGTGGGAAGCCCGCTTGCGGGCGATTCTGGCTCTGCCATCCTCCTCCGCCCGGCCTACGGAGGACAGGTCGCGCGCGCCTGTCGGCCGTAGCTTCATGCGAAGGCTGAAGCGCGCTTCCTACAGATGAATAGTTTCGGCTGCTCAACGCCTAGAACTCACAGCCGATAGCCTATTGCCTACCGCTTCGCCTCAAGGGCGTTGAATTTCGGAGTGAGGTATTCCGCGCAACTGTCGAGGGATGCCAGCTGGATATAATCGGCTTCGGGCACTTCGATGCCATGGCATTTGCGCAGCTCCATCACGATGTCGAGAAAGTCCATGGAATCGAGCTGCAGCTGGTCGCGAAGGCGCACGTCCGGCTTCAGATTGCTGAGATCCTCATCGGGCGCGATGTCGGCGATGATCTCAGTGACCAGCTTTTTGCATTCGTCTTTCGTCATGTGGAGGTGCGGGTCAGGGTCGGTAGCGGAGGATGATCAGCGTGGAGTTGATTCCGAGCATACCAAAGGAGTTGTTCAGAATCGCGTCAACCCGTTTTGCCTTTTTCGGCTGGTTGAGCACCAGCCCGGGCAGATCGCACTGCGGATCGAGTTCATCGACATTGATGGTTGGATGCACGGTCAGGTCGTTGAAGGACGGCAGGTTCCCGGCAAGTTCCAGCGCGCCGGCCGCGCCCATGGCATGGCCGATGAAGCTCTTCGTGTTGTTGATGTTCACATCCGGGCAGCCGGCGAAAACTTCGCCGATCGCCAGGCATTCCTGGATGTCGCCTTGGGGGGTGGCCGTGGCGTGGGTGTTGATGATGTCGATGTCGGCCGGGGTCAGTCCGGCGTGGGCGATCGCCCGGCGGATGCATTCAGCCTGCCGCACCGAGTTGGGCAGCACGTAGTCAGTGGCGTCGGAATTGACACAATAGCCGCCCACTTCCCCATAGATCCTGGCGCCGCGCGCCCGCGCGTCCTCGAGGCGCTCCATCGTGTAAATGCAGCCACCCTCGCTCACCACGATGCCGTTGCGTTTCTTGTCAAATGGACGGCTGGCCTTGGTCGGGTCCGGATGCGAGGCGAGTGCGCCCTGGCTCTTGAAGGCGGCGAAAATCCCAAACGTTCCGATGCTCTCGCTGACGCCGCCGGCGAATGCCAGGTCGACCTCATGGAGTCGCAGCATCTGGGCGGCGTGGATCAGGCCGAGGTTCCCGGCGGCGCAGGCGGCGCCCAGCGTGTAGGCGGGGCCGGTGACGCCGAGGTTGAGGGAAACCTCACCCGCCGGATTGTTGGCGACCGTGCGCGGGTTGTGGTGATGAGACCAGAATTTCATGTCGTGCTTGAAGAGCGAGACGTTGTAGATCTCGTTCTCGGTCTCGACGTTCCCGTGCTCGGTGATCCCGAGGTAGATGCCCGCGCGGGACTTGTCGAAGCCCTCCCAGTTGAGGCCGCTGTCAACCGCCGCTTCGCGGGCGCAGTGGATGCTGATGCTGCCGGCGCGGGTGCCGATGCGAACGTCCTTCTTCTTCTGGTATTTGAGCGGATCGAAGTGGCAGACGCCCGCCGGCTGCGCGCCCATGTATCGTAACTCGATCAGCTCAACGCCGGAGACGCCGGTCAGCAGATTCTGCCGGTATTCCGCCAGCGTGTTGCCGTTCGGCGCGGTGAGACCGAGTCCGGTGATGACGATGCGCGACTGCTTCATTGGATGGTTAGGCTGTCTGCCCGGCGCCCAACGGGGGCGCGAGAGAGTTTTGCCTAGCCATTACACGGGGAAAATCAATACAAGTCTGGCCTNNTGGCCGCTGCCGGGCACCGGCCCGTGGTGGTTGACAACCTTGTTTATGGGCACCGGGGCGCGGTCGCGCCATCCGTTCCCTTCCACGAAATCAGCCTTGGCGATGAGGCGGCGGTGCGCTCGGTCCTGGAAAAAGAGCGGATCGAGCTCGTGATGCATTTTGCCGCCTTTTGCTACGTGGGCGAATCGGTCACCGATCCGCTCAAGTATTACCTGAACAACGTCAGCGCTACGCTGCAGCTGCTCAAGGCGATGCTGGCGGTCGACGTGAAACAGTTTGTCTTTTCATCCACCTGCGCGACCTTTGGCGTTCCCGACCGGCTGCCGATGACCGAAGACCTCCCGCAGGCGCCGATCAATCCGTACGGCCAGACCAAGCTCGATGTGGAGAATGTGCTGAAAGCCCTCGCCCGGGCTTACGGCCTGAGCTTCGCTGCGTTCCGATATTTTAACGCTGCCGGTGCCGCCGAGGACGGTTCGATCGGCGAGGACCACGATCCCGAGACGCACCTGATCCCGCTCGCGATCGACGCCGCGCTCGGCCGGCGCCCTCCCCTGCGGCTTTTCGGCACGGACTACCCCACGCCGGATGGCACCTGCCTGCGCGACTATGTGCATGTCGACGACCTCAGCCGGGCGCATATTGCGGTGTTCGACCGTCTGACCAAACCAGGGACCGGTCTTTTTTATAACCTGGGCACCGGAACGCCGAATTCCAACCGCGAGGTCATCCGCGCGGTGGAGAGGATCTCCGGAAGAAAAGTGCCGCTCGCCGAAGCGCCGCGCCGCGCCGGCGATGCGCCGGCGCTGTATGCCGACTCCACGCTCGCGCGGCGCGAACTTGGCTGGAAAGTGAAGTTTGGCGACATCGAGTCGATCGTCGACACCGCCTGGAAGTGGCATTCCACGCACCCGAAGGGCTTCGGCGATCGGAACCGCTGAAACAGCCGGCAGTCTGGGCTGGGACGATGCAGTTGAGGTGGGGCGCGTTATCCCTACGCGGCTTATTGCCAGCTAGTGGAACGGCGGGTTAGGGATGACTCGCCTCAAATTCTCAGTCCCAGCGCATCGATCCGCTTCCGGAGAGTGGTCCGGGTCATGCCAAGCCGCTCCGAGGCGCGCACAAGGTTGCCACGCTCGTCCTTCAACACGCGGGCGATCATTTCACGCTCCAAGCGTTCCAGCACCGGCTCTTTGTCCTCCGCTTTCAGCCGGGCGTAAACGAAATCGAGCGCGTCATTGAGCGTGAGCGGGGAAACGGCGGGCACCTCCGGTCCCGGTTCCTCCCGCTTCCGGCCGGCGACCGGTTCCGTCGCGGATTCCGGTACGGCGCTAGCCGCCGGCACCTCGTCCGACGCGGCCGGAGCCAGGGGTATCGCCGCGGGGCCAGCTGGGACCGCCGATGTGCCGCCCCCCGCTCCAGCGGCTTCGCGGATCTCCGGCGGCAGGTCCTTCCACAGGATCGTGTCGCCCTGGGCGATGATGGCGCTGCGGTGAATGACGTTTTCCAGCTCGCGGACGTTGCCCGGCCACGGATGCCGCAGCAACACCGTCAGCGCCTCCGTGGCGACCTTCTTCACCCGCGTTTTCTTCTGCTTCTCCAGCGTCTGCAGCATATAATCGACGATTTGCGGAATATCCTCCAGGCGCTCGCGCAAGGTCGGCATCCGGATGCGCACGACATTCAGGCGGTAATAGAGATCCTCGCGGAAGGTCCGGGCCTTCACGATCTCCTCCAGGTCCTTGTTCGTCGCGGCGATCACGCGCACATCAACCTTGATGGTTTCGGTGCCGCCGACGCGCTGAATCTCCCCCTCTTGCAGCACGCGGAGGATCTTCGTCTGGGTGGCCAGCGCCATGTCGCCGATTTCATCCAGAAAGATGGTGCCGCCGTCGCAAAGCTCAAACTTTCCGATGCGCTGGGCCGTCGCGCCGGTGTAGGAGCCTTTTTCGTGTCCGAACAGATCGCTCTCGATCAGGTTGTCGGGAATCGCCGCGCAGTTGACCGCGATGAACGGCCGGTTGGCGCGGTGGCTGTGCTTGAAGATGCTCCGCGCGACCAGTTCCTTGCCGGTGCCGCTCTCGCCGGTGATCATCACGGTGACGTCACTGGCGGTGACCTGGCCGATCATCTTGAACACCTCCTGCATGGCGGCGGAACTGCCGACGATCCCCTCCTTGTAATCCTCGGTGTTGAGGCTCGGCCGGTACTCGCCGGCCGCCCGCAGGTCGGCGTGAGTCTTGAGCGCGTTTTCCGCGAGGGTGAGCACCTTCTGCGGGGCGAACGGCTTCATGATGTAATCGAACGCCCCGTACTTCATCGCCTCGATGGCCGTCTGGGCTGTGCCGAAGGCCGTCATGAGGATGACGAGTTGCCGCGGATTGATTGAGCGGATGTGCTGGAGCGTCTCGATGCCCCCCATGCCGCCCATCCGGATGTCGAGGAAAATCACGTCGGGCGCGCTTTTCTTCACGGCGGCAACGGCCTCTTCGCCGCTTCCCGCCGCGGTCACCGCATAATCGCGCGACGACAGCACGCGGGTCAGCGAATAGCGGATCTCGGAATCGTCGTCGATGACGAGGATGGTCGGCTTGGTGGCAGCCATGTGGGAGAATTCGGGAACAATCGCGGACGGTGATAATCAATTAGCATTCCGCCCGAAACGGGCCTTACTTAAGGCAAATGCTTGGATGGTCAATTAACTTGTTCCGCGTGTTCGGCATCCGCCTGGTCGTGCACTTCAGCTTTTTCCTGCTGTTGGCCTATGTGGCGTGGAGCGGCTGGAGTGAAGCCGGCTGGCTGGGAGCGGCCTGGAGCGGGGCCGCGGTTCTGGCGCTTTTTACCTGCGTGGTGTTGCATGAGCTCGGGCATTCGCTGACGGCGCGGCGGTATGGGATTGGCGTCTCCCGCATCCTCCTTCTGCCGATCGGCGGCATGGCGGAATTTGACTCGATTCCCCGCCAGCCTCGTCGCGAGCTCCTGATCACGCTGGCGGGTCCGGCGGTCAATTTCGCCATCGCGCTGATGGCGGGACCGTTTCTGCCGCTGTCGTCGTTGCTCGCCTCCCTGCAAACCACCGGGGATATCCCGCTGAACCTGACCGGGCTCGCCCTCGAGGTCTGGCTGATGAATCTTTTGATGGGATGCTTCAATCTTCTGCCGGTGTTTCCGATGGATGGGGGGCGCATCCTGCGGGCGCTTCTGGCGATGCGCTGGCCCTACCTGAAGGCCACCTTCTGGGCGGCGACGGTCGGCAAGGTGCTCGCGGTCGTCGGGATCGGCGTCTGGGTCTTCGTGGTGCACAACTATCTGGGCGCCCTGCTCTTCAGCTTCATCTTCGTGGCCGGCGACCTCGAATATCGCGCGGTCAAGCGGCGGGAAGCGGCGGCGACGCAATGGGATCTTCTCGTCCGGCGCATCTCCGGCCCGTTCGAGGACGGGAAGGGCGAGGTCTCCACCAGCCTGCTGCACGGACCGAACTGACCGCGGGCGATTTTCGCGGGATTTTCCTTGGGAACGAGGCCGGTTCCGCTTAAACCATCCGGCGTGCGCGGTACCTGCCGTCGCCCGGTTCATAATGAAGTTCACGTCAGCTTGCAGATAGGAGGATTCATGCCCACGACGATTTCTTTTCGCCTGAACAATCGCCCGGTTCGCCTGCCAGCGGACGCCGCCCGCCCGCTCCTGTGGGTATTGCGAACCGATTTGGGATTGACCGGCACCAAATATGGCTGCGGAGAAGGCCATTGTGGCTGCTGCGAGGTGCTGGTCAATCAGCGGGCGGTGCGCTCCTGCCTGCTGAAAGCCAAGGATGTTGAGGGTAAGGAAGTGCTCACCATCGAGGGCTTGGAGAAGGATGGCCAACTGCACCCGCTGCAAAAGGCTTTCATGGCCCACGACGCGCTGCAGTGCGGGTTTTGCACGCCCGGAATGATCCTGCGCGCCTTTGGCCTGCTGCAATCCAACGCCCGGCCATCCGCGGCGGAGATCATTCACGGCCTGGAGGAGAACTTTTGCCGCTGCGGGGCCCACGTCCGCATTGTGCAGGCGGTCCAGACGGCGGCCGCGGAAATGAGAGGAGAACACTAAAATGAGCGCCAACGACTTTCTCGCGCCGGACCTTCAGCATGCGGCCGATTCCGCCGGGCTGGTTCCTCCGACCCGGCGGGAATTCCTCAAACGCGTTGCCGGGGGCATCATCGTCTTCGTCGCGTTTGGCGACCTGGCCGCCGCCCAGGAGGCGGCGAATGAAGCCGCCCGGCCCCGGATGGCCCGGCCGGAGCTGCCGACTGATTTCAACGCGTTTCTGCACATCGGGGAGGACGGCCACGTGACCTGCTTCACCGGCAAGATCGAGATGGGTCAGGGGCCGATCACCTCCCTGCCCCAGATGCTGGCCGACGAACTGGACGCACCGCTGGATTCGGTCGACATTGTGATGGGGGACACCGATCTCTGCCCCTATGACATGGGCACCTGGGGGTCGTTGACGACCCGCCAGTTTGGTCCGGCGTTTCGCGCCGCTGCCGCCGAAGCAAAGGCCGTCCTGCTCGAGCTGGCTTCGGAAACGCTCCAGGTTCCCGTGGCGCGGCTGACCGCCAGGGATGGCGTGATCTTTGATCGGCAGGATCCGACCCGCCGCATCACCTACGGCCAGCTGGCCAAGGGGCGGAAGATCGAGCGTCACCTCAAGGTCAAACCATCGGTCAAGGATTTTGCCGCGTTCGCGCTGATGGGCAAGCCGCTGCTGAGACGCGACGCACGGGATAAGGTCACCGGCAAGGCTCAGTTCTCGGCCGACATCCGGCTGCCCGGTATGCTTTACGCGAAGATCCTCCGGCCCCCGGCCCACGGCGCGAAGTTGACCAGCGTGGACACCACCCCCGCGAAGGCGACCGCAGGAGTCCAGGTGGTGCAAGACGGTGATCTGGTCGCCGTGCTTCACGAACTCCCCGATGTTGCCGAACAGGCCTTGGAGAGAATCAAAGCCGAGTTCACCATCCAACCGCGGGAACCGAATGACCGGACGATTTTCGAACATCTGCTGGCGGCAGCGCCGGCGGCCAATGTGGTGAGCAAGGGCGGCGACCTCGATGAGGGCAAACGGCTCGCGCAGCGCAGTTTTGAAACGACCTACTTGAACAGCTATGTCGCCCACTCGGCCATGGAGCCCCATGCGGCCCTGGCCAGCATCGAGGGCGACAAGGCCACCGTGTGGGCCTCGACGCAGAATCCATTCGGCGCGCGCGACGAGATCGCCCGGGCGCTCGGTTTTCCCACGGAAAAGGTCCGGGTAATCACGCCGTTTGTCGGCGGCGGGTTCGGCGGCAAGACGGTGAACACGCAGGCGGTGGAGGCCGCGCGTCTGGCCAAAGCCACCGGCCGCCCGGTCCAGGTGATGTGGAGCCGCGCCGAGGAGTTCTACTACGATGCGTTCCGGCCGGCGGCTGTCGTGAAGATCAAGTCGGGAATCGATGCCGCGGGCCAGATGACGTTTTGGGACTACACGGTGTTTTGCGCCGGTGATCGCGGCGCGCCGCACTTCTACACGATCCCGCATCATCGAACCGCCGCGGCTGGAGGCTTTCAGGGTCCGCCGGGATTGCACCCGTTTGCCGTCGGCGCGTGGCGGGCCCCAGGCAACAATACCAATACTTTTGCGCGGGAGTCGCAGATCGACCTCATGGCCGCGGCCGCCGGGATCGACCCAGTGCAGTTTCGTCTGAACCATCTGCGCGACCCGCGAATGATCCGCGTTCTCCAGGCGGCCGCCGACCACTTCGGCTGGACTCCCGCCAAATCACCCAGCCGGCGCGGTTACGGCGTCGCGTGTGGCATGGATGCCGGAACCTGGGTGGCCGCCATTGCCGAGGTCGCGGTCGATGCGTCCAAAGGCGCCGTGCAGGTTAAGCGCGTCCTTTGTGCCCAAGACATGGGCGTGGTCATTAACCCGGAAGGCGCCAAGATCCAGATGGAAGGCTGCATCACGATGGGCCTCGGCTATGCCCTCACCGAGGAGATCCAATTTGAGGGCGGCAAGATCCTCGACACGAATTTCGACACGTACACGATCCCGCGTTTTTCATGGGTGCCCAAGATCGACACCGTCATCCTCGAGGCGAACGAGTTTCCACCTCAGGGGGGCGGCGAGCCGGCGATCATCCTGATGGGCGCGGTGATCGCCAATGCCATCCACGATGCCACGGGGGCCCGCCTCCTCCAGCTGCCGATGACCCCGGCACGAGTTAAAGCTGCGTTGCTGACTGGGGGCCTCACTTCCGCCAATTCACCGCTGCCGGCCGCGCCGGTTTGATTCGCAGTCTAGCTGGCGGCCCGCCGGACGTTTTGCTTGACGGCGAACTCCCGGAAGACCTTGCTCCGGCGCTCGGCGCTCGCCTCCGCTTTGATTTCGTCCCACGAACGCTGCCGGCTGCGCCTCTGCAGCTGCTGGCGAATCTGTCGAAGCGCCAGGTATTGCAGCTGCCGGACGCGCTCGCGCGTGACGCTAAACTTCTTGCCGACCACCTCAAGCGTTCGCTCCTCCCCGCCGTCGAGGCCGTAACGCAACGTGAGGATCTCCGCCTCGCGCGGTTCAAGCGAACTCACCATGGCGCGCAGGTCCTCGAGGAGGTTCCGGTCGCCGAGGCTTTCGCTGGGGCTGAGGGCTTTCTCGTCCTCCACAATATCGCCGAGGAGCCCCGCATCGGAGTTCTCCCCGAGCGGCGCGTCGAGCGAGGCCGGCCGGACGCTCACGGTCTTGAGAAGGGCGATTTTCGCCACGGGGACCTTCAGTTCGAAGGCCAGCTCCTCGTTGTCCGGTTCGCGGCCGAATTTCTCCATGTACTGGTGGACGACTCTTCGCATCCACGCGATCTTGTCGACGAGGTGGACGGGCAGGCGGATGGTCTTGGATTGGTTGGCCAAGGCGCGCTTCATGGACTGCTTGATCCACCAGGAGGCATAGGTGCTCAGCTTGCCACCTTTGCCGGGGTCAAATCGCTCGACGGCCTTGATCAGGCCGAGGTTGCCCTCGCTGATGAGATCCAGGAGCGGCAGGCCCAGTTTGTTATAGTCGTAGGCGATTTTGACCACCAGACGCAGGTTGGCCTTGATCATCTGCTCCCGGGCAGCCGGGTCGCCGCGCTTGATGCGCCCCGCGAGCCTGGTCTCCTCCTGAAGCGTGAGGAGGGGAGTCTGGCGGATCTGGTTGAGGTAGAGTTGGAGCATCGACCGTTCATCGCGGTGATCGATTTCACCCGGTTCGGCTCGCGCGGCCTGCGCGGCGCGCAGCGGCTCTGCGCGGATCGACGGCCGTTCAGTTGCGAACGGAACGGTCAACCGAGTATCGCCGGGCGAGGCGGGTTCCTGGTTTCCCCTTACCACGTTGATCGCGCGGAGAGGGAAAGGCCGGTGGGAGACAGCAACCGTGGAGGCGTTCTTCATGATGAGATCCAAGCTGATAGAAATCGGTTCGGAATCCGGGTTGTCGGTTGCGAGCCGGACAAGAGGATGTAGCGGGGGTACTTGACGGCGGGCGTCAGCCTTTCGTTACAGGATAATACCTCCCCACTCATGGGAGTGATATACGGTATTCCCCTACCAATTGTAGGGCCTCCCCGAAACAACCTTGGAAAGCACGCCCGCGGCCCGCTCGGACGTGGCAGCGTGCGTCTCGAACCGGGTCTGCGCTACCTCTGCGACGCCACGCTCGCGGGGTTCTTGGTCGCTCCCTGCGCGAGCCGGCCTCGAGCGTTTCGAACAACCGGCGCGTTTGCTGGGAAGTCCGCGGCTGCCGGCAGATCGAGTTGTGCGAGATCCGGACCATCGGCTCATTGATCGGCGCGGTCAGCGTCCCTGCCCCGTCGACAAAAGCTCCCGCTTTCCACGCTGGTTCCGTCCGTGGCTGCCCGTCCTGGTTGGCTAACGGGTTCCCGCTCGGCATACGGCGTTCGGCGAGGCGTCCAAATCAACTACGCAACGGAAATACCGGCTAGTGTCGGCAGCTCGTCGCAAACATTCCCTTCATTGGTCGCAATCACATGACCAGATGCAAAGAACGAAGCGGTGACCGTGGAATACTTGTGGTTTGCCTCTCTTCTCGACGCAACCATATCCCTAAAGCCAGCGCGGGCAGCCCCCGACCGGCCTCCGGGGGACTCTTCGGCCACAAGATCCGAGTTCCCGAAATGCGCGGGAATTCCGGCGCCGGCTCGACCGGAGGCCCCACCCTGCTAATGTTATGTACAGTTACACCACCTATGGCTTCCCACCGAATTTGGTGGGTTTGGCCGTTCCCCTTTCCGCACCTTGCCTAGAGCCATAATCAACTCGGCATAGGGACGGGCATTTATGAGACGCTAGCAACGTCGGCTACGATGAGGTTTTCACTCCCCGCAGCCGGCGCTCGGCCGGCGCCCAGCGGTCATGAAATGCGCAGCTCGTAACTGAGGTCACCGAGCCGGACGCTGTGAGTGGACTGCAATGCCATCACCTCGCCGGCTGCCAGCCCGCGCTGGTCAAGCATCACGATGCTCCCGCCGCCTGCGGGCACTTCCAGCCAGAAGCCGTCCTGCCGGTAGTGAATGCGCGCGGCCACCGGCGGCAGACCGGCCTGTTCGAGGCGCACGGCGCATTGCGCATCCGCGCCCAACGCCGCTTCGGAGAGAAGCCATACGGCCTGCACGGCGACCTCGCGACAGCTGACCGGCTGAAAACGAAGACAGCCGACCATCCCCATCCGCACGACGGGGATCGGCTGGGGCGAAAGCGTGCCCTCAATAGGCGCAAGGCCCGGCCCTCCCGACGACACCGCCGGCAGGTGCAGCACGGTGAGTTCGTAGGACAGACCGACCGTCAGGCGGCGTCCCTGGTAGAAATTGAACGCCCTCGCCGCCGTAATCTGGTGGCCGTCTACGACCGTGCCGTTCTCGCTGGGTCTGAATTCTCCGTCGGCCAGCACTCCCCCGTCCTGCACCCAGATCTGATCGTCCCTGATGAACAGGGTGGCGTTGATCCGGCTAATGGTCTCGTTCTTCTGCCGATTCTCCTCATTGTTGGGCAGGAACGCCGTCACGAAATCCACCGCAGCACGGCGGCGACCGAGGATGAAGCGGGGACGGGCGACGATATGGATGGGCGTTTCGGATGGACGAGGCGCACCTTCGCGGTGGAGCGGAAGAAGCTGCAGCAGGGTTCCGCGGGCCGGCGCCGAAACGGCCGCTTTCGCACCCGGCGCGGACGGCACCCGCGGCAGAGATACCGCCGCCGGCTCGAGCGGCACCGTCGGGGCGGGTGGCACTACCGGTGCGGACGGGGGCTTGGCTGAAGGCGCAGCCACCGGCTCCGGGGCCGGCGGCTTGCGCTCGGGTCCAAGGCGCTCCTCCGCTTCGATGATGCGTTTCTCAATCTCAAAGCGCGCCGCCTCATCGTCGACCTGCGCGACGAGCGGCTTGAGCTTGCCCAGACATAGGCGGATGACGCCCCGCATCGGGCTCGGCTTGGCAAACTCCGCGGCGATTTCGGCCAGATATCCGTCGACGCGCTTGGCAAAATCCAGCTTGGCCACCAAATCCCCGGCTGATTCCAGGCGACTCAATTCTTGCTGGAACTTGAGCCTGACCGGTTTGGACAACATCCCTTCATTCAACGCGCGCCTGATTTCCGCGATGCGCTCCGTCCGGGCCCGCACCAACGCCGCCGCCGACGAATCGGCGGGCAGACCGAGAACTTGGCAGAGTTCTTCCCGCGTCATGCCGTGGAAATGGTACGTGCGGGACGCAGGGGTTCGTGACGGGCTTCAGGCAGGTGCGGCCAGCCGCCGGTTTCCCGCGGCGACCAGCGGCAACGCCAAGCCCGGGTACGCCTACTCCACGCCAACCGGAAGGTTTGCCTTGATAACGAACGGGCTTCCCCAGTCGGTCGTGCCGGTGACCTGGATCGCATAGGTGGCAGAGGCGTCGAAAGTCGCCGTCACCTGCGGCCCGGAACTCTCGCCCATCGAAGGCGCGCCCGCCGGACTGCTGATGTCCCACTTGTTGGCGGTGAATCCCGTGCCGCCATTGCGGTCGCTCAGCGCGAGCGCGAGCGTGAGATGGCCGGTGGCCTTCTTTTCCGAACCCGCCACCGGAGCAATCACGAACGCCCAAGTGCGCGATTCGCCGGGGATCTTGGCGACCGCATACGTGTTCGCCTTGGCGGCGTTCAGGGTGGCGCGCACGGTCACCTTTGTCTCGCGGGTGAGCCGCATGCCCTTGCCACCGACATAAATCTTGTCGACGCCTTTGCCTTCGCCGTTTTCCCACACGTATTCGTCAAGGATCTCGTTGCCTTCCGCGTCCACCAACGTGGCTCCCTTGGGCGGAGTGACCGGCCCCGACACGCCGGCGGCCCCCGTGATTTTGTTGCCCTTGATTACCCGACCGTCCGCCAGCAATATCGACCCGTCAGGCTGCACCTTCGAGCCGTTCAGATCGACTTCAGTGCCGTCCGCGAGGCGCAACTTGCCGGCGCCAATCGAAACGGCGCCTGGAATCAGGCTCATCTGACCGTCTTTCCCCGTCACCATGACACCTCCGGTTGCGGGTGCGAGGGAGCCGCCGCCTTCCAGCGCCTGCGTGGCGCTCAAGCCCTCACCACCGCCGGTGGCGGTCTCGTTGATCTTATCTTTGGCATTCTGAATATCCCGCTTGTGGCCGGCGGCTTCGAGCATGTCTCTCAACTGTGTGATCAGCTCTTCCGCCTTGGCGAGATCGTCCGCGGCCAGCGCCTTGTTGATTTCCTCAACCACGCCGCGGATTCTCCCGGCCAGCGCCGGGTCGTTCTGCTGGATCTCCGGGAGCAGCTTGGACACCGCGTCCAGCACGGCGACCTGGCCTTTCAGGGCCTCGCCGAATAACCCCTTGCGCAACATGTCGCGGCGCAGCGCATACATGGCGTCTTCCACGGCGCCAAATTCGTCGCGCAGTTTGGCGTAGGAGGCCCGCAGTTCCTTGCGCATCCCTTCCCGGGTGTACAACAGCGAAAAAGCCAGGTGCTCAATGCGCTCGGGGTGGGCCTTCATCGTCTCATCGACCTGCGCCACGCGGCTGGTGGCGCGCAACAGGCTCACTTTCGCCGAGTCCGGCAGGCTGGCACCGACCGCCTTGATCCCGCGGTCGATATGGAAATTGGCATCGGTGATGTAGGCCTGCATGACGCGCTGCTCGGTCAGAAGCTGGCCCTTGGTATAAGTGGTGGGAATCGGAGCGGGAGCGCCAGCGGCCTGGCCGAACCCGCGAATCGTCACGACGCGGGCTATAAAGCCCGCTGAAATCAATCGACACTTGTGGTGCATGTTCATGATTTGCCGAGAGGTTGAACCCTGGGGCGCGTGTAGAGTAAGAATGCAGACTGCGCAGCGACTTCAACACAAAAGAAGTTCCTGCCACTGTGTGCGGAGGCCGGTGCGCGCCCGAAAACCCATCCCCGGCGGCGTGCGTCGCGGAAATCCTAACGCGGCCGGAGCGCCGGCACTCATCTCGGGTTTCCCAATGGAAACCGGCGGGCCGGCTCATTCGGATGACCGGGCTGGACGCGCAAGTCTGCCACCGCCGCGGCGTCGCGCGCAGAGCCAAAGGCGCTGACGCCAAGATCTTCTGCCACCAAGAACGCACCGTTATAAATGCGCTAGTTTCCTCGAAGGCCCGCGCTTGGCGCCCGCGGTTTCCCCATCTGTATTCTCCACCAAGGCCACGACCGCGGTGATGTTGTCCCGGCCGGATGCCTCCTTGGCACGAGCAACGAGTTGCTGCACCGCCGGACGGACGTCACCGGCACTGCGCACGCCGGCGAGCAGTTGTTTGATCTCCCGGTCAAACAGTCCGTCGCTCAAGCCGTCCGAACAGACAAGAAACACATCGCCGGGCCGGAGCTGCACTGCTCCAACATCAGGTTGAAACGGCTTGATCGGGTCGCCGAGGCTTTGGTCAATCTGATTGCGCTGCGGGTGGCGGCGCGCCTCCTCCTCGGTAATTCGACCCTCCTGGCGCAAGCGACCGACCGGCGAATGATCGCGGCTGATTTGCCGCAACTCGCCGCGGCGGCAAACGTAGACGCGGCTATCGCCCGCCTGGCCCCAATAAGCCGTCTCGATGCCGACGAAACACAGCAGGGAGAGCGTGGCGCCCATCCCCTCGAATTCCGGCTCGGTGGCCTTGCGCTTGATCGCCTCGTCCGCCACCTGCAGGGCTAGATGAATGGCCTGCGGGGCGGACTCGGGTCGCGCCAGCGCCGCCGGTGCGCGCGTGAGCTCCGCGGAAATCAGGGTAACCGCCATCTGACTCGCGACCTCGCCGGCGTTGGCCCCGCCCACGCCGTCGCTGACGAGCAGCAGGATCGGCGGAGCGCCGGTCTCGGACGGGAGGCGCAATGGATCCGATCCGGGGTCCATGAACCGGTGCTCTCCGCCCAGCTGTCCCGCCCACCAAGCGTCCTCGTTGTTGCGGCGGCGGACGCCAAGGTCCGAGAGTCCATCGATACACAGCCGGCGGGTTGAGTGCATCAGGAGGAAATCAGCGTGAGGTTAGCGCTCCGGATCACCCGTTCAACGTTGTTTCCACGCGGGGGCAAGGCTGCGTCGCCGAAGTTCACAACGAAGGCGCCAGGGCGAGGCGGAAACCGAGGCCGAAGCCGCGGACGCCCGGGTCGAGCGAGCGGTAGGCGGAGCGGCAGCGCAGGGGGAGGCCGCCCCAACTGCCGCCGCGATAGACGCGGTGGGAGCCCGAAGCGGGACCTGTCGGATCGCGCACCGAGCCACCGGGATAATCGCCGTACCAATCCCGGCACCATTCCCAGACATTGCCGTGCATATCATAAAGCCCCCAAGCGTTCGGCTGTTTTTGTGCCACCGAATGCGTCTGGCCTCCACTATTGCTCCAGCACCAACCCATCGCATTGAGGTTTCCGCTCCCGGCAAACGGACCCGTGGTCCCCGCCCGGCAGGCGTACTCCCACTGCGCCTCCGTCGGCAGTGTGTAGGCATAAGCGTCCGGCAGACGCCCCGCCGAGCGTTCCCGCTGCGTCAGCTCGCGGCAGAACTCCATCGCCTCGGTCCACGAAACCTGTTCGACCGGTCGATCCGCCCCCTTGAAGTTCGAGGGATTGCTCCCCATCAGTGCCTCCCACTGACCCTGAGTCACCTCCGTCTTCCCCAGCCAGTATCCCCTGATGAGTGTCACCCGCGTCTGCGGGCTCTCACTATCAGACCGCCCTTCCTCCGAGTTGGGACTGCCCATCGTGAACGTGCCCGGGCGGATGTACGCCATCTGCAGATCCAGATCCGGCACCGTCCAGGCTCTGCCCCCCTGCGGCTTCGGGAGTTTCTTCGCACCAGCCGATGTTTCGGGGTTGGCCGCGGCCAACTCCTCCGGTGATATTGCCCCGCCCTTCGGCCGGAAAAGGTAGCCCCCCAGGCCGAGCAGGATCACAGCTGCCGCGGCGGCGAGCAGCCAGCGCCTCCGTGAGCGCGGAGCTTCCTCCCGCAAAGGTTCGCGGCTGCTTTTCCCCGACTCCAAGCGCTGGTGTTCGCCGCCACTTTCCGGCGGGGGAGCCGCTGGCGGTGAGCCCAATCGATCTGCTTCGGCGATGGCAGCCCGCGGCGCCGTGACGCTGGTCTCGACGGTTGTCTCTGCCTCTTCGAACCCGGCAACGGCGATTCCGAGCCGGGCCGCCACTTCGCCCGCCGATTGCGGCCGCCTCTCCGGCTCCTTGGCCAGGCAGGCGAGAATTGTCTCCTCCCACGCCGGCGGGATCGGAGCCCCTTTGGTCTCCAACTCCGCCCGCTGCTCGGCCAAGGACAGCGGCGCGTTCTCCCGGATCTGCAGCGTCAGGCTATACGGATCGCCTCGGTGGAACGGCGGCTTGCCGGTCAGCAGCTCGTAGAGCATCGCCCCCAACGAATAAATGTCGTCTGCCACGGTCGGCTTCCGCCCCAGGACCTGCTGTGGACTCATGTACGGCAGCGTCCCGCTCGTGGCGCCACCCTTGCCCGTCAGCCGCGTCGCCGTCTCGCTCAAGCTGCGCGCAATCCCAAAATCGGTCACCTTCACCACACCCTCCGACGTCACCATGATGTTGGCCGGTTTCAAGTCCCGGTGCACCAGCTTCGCCTGCTGGTGCGCATAATCGAGCGCCGTGCACAACTGCGCAACCAGCGGCACCAGCTTCTCCACCGCAAACACCTTGCCCGGCTGCTGCAGCCGCAGCTGCGACAGCGTCAGCCCTTCCACCAACTCCATCGAAACGGCGGCCGAGGCGCCATCGCGCTCGAACTGGTGCACGCGGACAATGTTCGGATGGGTCAGATGCCGGGCCTTGCGTGTCTCCTCCCGCAGTTCGTCCAGCGCCGCGTCGTCCCGCGCCACCACCTCCGGCAGGAACTTGAGTGCCACCGGATCGCGCAGTTCTTCGTCCCGCGCCCGCCACACCACGCCCATCCCGCCCGCCCCCAATTCCGTTTCGAGCACGTAGCGCCCAAACACCTTCCGCCCCGCCGCCAGCCCCTTCCGAGTCAGGTAATCGTCTGATTCGACGCGCCGCGTCGGGGTGTCGTCGCTCGGCATGCCCCAGACATCTGACGCGAACGCGCCATGCCTTCAACGGGAATTTACCGGCGCCCCGGGCGGGTGGTTCAAGCGAGCGGGCAATATTTCTATGTTGCGCGCCACCAGACGGAGGCGCTTACTGCCTCCGATGCCATGGAGAAACTTGCGTTCACGAGGGACCTGATCAGTTGGTTTTGGGCATCGGGCTGCAAGCGCGTAGAGGACTACGCGATCCCCACGAGTAGCTGGCTGAAGAGATTGTACGAAGCGGAGCAGCAGCTCGCCGCAATCGACGACGCCTTGGCACACCCGCGCCCCGCGATGGCCATCTGGGGACCGTCGCAGACGGGCAAATCCACGCTCGTGTCGGCCTACATCGACGCCAACGCGACCTACGAAAAGAAGGAAGGCGTCGACGGCTCCGGCTCGGCCCTGCACTGGGAGGGCGGCTCGCCCATGTTCTTCATGGCCCCCGAGGCCGCGCCGCCGCCGTACATGAACCGCTACGTCCTAAACCCGTTCAACCAGGGATGGGACGGCTCGTCGGTGATGAGCCGGTTTGTCTACGGCGTCACGAAACCGGGGGTCGACGGACTGCATTTCGTGAGCGATCCGCGGCATCCGGTGGGCATCCATCTCGTGACGGAAAAGGACCTGCTCCAGGTCGTCGCCCGCGGTTACGACACCGAATGTCTCGGCCCGACCCGGACGCGCGACGCCACGATCTGGACGATTTCCGAATTCGAATCCCGCCTCGCGAAGTTCAAGCGCAAGCAGACCGGCGCGGCCAGGGCGGTGAGCCGGGAGGCGTACCAGGCGCTGTTCGCCCTGTGCGATGTGATCAACGACCTGGTGGTCGCCGAATTGCCACGGTTCAAGAAGCTCCTGGAGGAAGGCGAAGCCAACTGGCACAGCATGATCGCCTCCCTGCTCGCCGACCCGGTGTTGCTCGGCGGCGCCAAGGTCGTGGACGACTTGGCCGCGGACATCCTGTGGGACGGCTACCCGGTGCTGACGCAATATTTCCAGCGCATGCGCGACGAGCTGCGGGCCTGCCGCGAGCAATGGGGCGGCAAGCCGGCGCTGGCGTCGCTGGAGGCGGCAGCGGTCTTCCTGAACATGGAGGCATGCCGCATCTATTTCGAGCCGCGTCCGGCCGCGCCCGACACGCAGGAGGGCATTGTCTACGACTCCATCTCCCGACTCGGCTGGCGGGAGGACAAGAGCGCGATCCTCATCGGCTGCGGCCCCGAGTATCCCCAGCGGCTGGCGGGCTCCGCCGAACGCTTTGCCTGCATTCAGGGCCTGCTTTGGGAGCTGGTGATCCCGCTTAATCCCGATCATCTGCTCGAGAGCCCGTTCAAGACGTACCTGCGCGAGGCGGACCTGCTCGATTTCGCCGGTGTCGGCAACGAACCGAAGAGCGACGTTTCCAAGATCGACCTCGAACCGGGCCGCGACGAGGGACCGCAAAAGAGCAAGCGGTTTGAACCGGTACTGTTTTTCAAACAGATCCTCAAGCGGGGCAAGACCGCCTGCATCGTGTCCACCTACGCGAAACGGCTCACGATCGACGGTTTCAACATCTTTCAGAACATCGACAAGTATCCGCCCATCAATGCGCCGCAGCTTATCAACGGCGTGAGCACCTGGTGGAAGTATTTCGTGCCCGAGTATTGCCGCAGCCCGCAGGGCCGCAGCCCGCTGCCGCTCAACCTCGGGCTCATGTGGTGGGCGTCGCGCCTGGTCGAGTCGCGGGGCACGCCCGAACGCATCTTCAAGGCCATTGTGCCCATTTATGGCGAACTCGGCCCGCTCGCCGACCCGGCGGTCAGCTACACCTTCGCATTCAACTATTATAAATTCCCCCGCGGCCAGGTCGATTTCCCGTTCGAGATCGGCGGCAAGCTGTACGAAGGCATCTGCTCCTCGCCCGATTTCCAGCGGCAATTCAACAATCCGGTCAGCCGCCAGTCATTCGACGAGATGGTCAAGGACCGGGTGACCGGAGGCGCCTCCTTCTTTTTCGCCACGATCACGAAGCAGCTCGAGACCGCGCGGAGCAACCCGGCGACCAACCGCCTCGCCTTCCTCGAGGCCAAGATCGGCGCGCTGGAGACCGATCTCGCCGACCTCCTGAAGGCGCCCAAGCTGTTTCCACCGGCCAAGGTGGTCGACGTGCGGCGCGAACACCTCGAGCGTTTCCGCAAGACCCTGCTGGCCGCCGTCCCGGGCAAATCGGAAAGGGAGATGCGCGAGATCAACCATGCGCTGCGCGAGCTGCTCGATGTGAACTACCAGGTGCTGCTGGCCCCGCCGACGGACGGGACGGGAATCGACCGGCAGTTCATTTCCCGGCAATACCGGCAATGGATCGAAGGGCAGATGGCCCGCTTCGACCAGTGGGAACGGTCCGGGGGCAGGTCGCGGCCGGATTGGGGCGCGCTGGGTTTCGACCGCCGGGAAACCTTCAACGAATTCCTGGACGCCCTGCGGCTGTCGGTAGAAAACCGCTTTGCCGAACTGGCGGGATGGCTGGCGCGCCTCGCCGGGCAGACCGTCACCACCAACACCGACCTGCGGAACACCCAGTTGCGCCGGCACCTCGCGGTGCGCATGGCCAACGAGCTCGTCTTCAGTCGCGCGGGCGATCTGGAATTTCCGGACGCCGACGAGGCCGCCGAGGACGACGAACGGCTGGCCCCGCTGGCCGGACGCGACTGCCTGAATTATCGCGCGTTCATCCGCCCGTTCGTCGAAGGGCAGCTCGCGGCCCTGATCAACCTCCGGCTCGATCCGCTGCGCCGGCCTGACAACCTCCCCGGCGACGCGGAACTGGTCGCGCTCTGCGACCGCTACCACATGCGACCCGGGTAATGGTGCTCCTGTCATGATCGAACTCGAAGTATTTCCCAACACGGGTCACCAGTTCTTTCACGTGCCCCTGAAAAGCCTCGCGCCGAAGAAGACGGACGAGGAGTGGAAGCGATTCGTCTACAGGAACCGGGGCCCGTGGGAGCCCTGGAGCGAGTTCGCCCCGTGGCTGCTCTACCAATATGCGGTCGAGGTGTCGCCCTACACCGGCGAAGAGACGCCGATCATCAAGCTCGCGATCGAGACCAACCTCGGCCTGCCGGAGCGGGGGCTGCTGTTCGGGGTGGAGCGACTCACCTTCCGAAATCTCGAGAAGGACCGCGTCGCGCAGGAGGTGCACCAGCGGTACGAAGCCTATGAGAAGGGCCGCGCGAACGACACCCTGGTTTATCCTTACGCCAGCCTCGACAAGGCCAAGCTATGGGAGGACTACCCGACGCGGCGCCTGTTTCTCGACCAGCTGAGCGCCACGCTGCCGGTGCGCCGCCGGGCGGGCGAGAATCCCTCGGAGCCCATTCCGCTGCCGCGCGGGCAGCTCGCCGTGCATTGGAAGAAGCCCGCCGGCGTGGATCCGGTGGACGTGGATCTGATCGTCGATCTCGGCAACACCCGCACGGTGGCGTTGCTGCTCGAGGACCCCGGGCAGGAGCGCATCCCGCTCGGCCGTCGGGTGAAGATCCTGCGTTTCATCCCACGCGGCTGCCCGTTCACCCAAGCGTTCACCCTGCCCGAACCCGGCAAGGCCAACGACGACTTCGCCATCATCGATTCGTGGCTGATCCTGCACCGCTCGATCTTCGCCGCGCGTGAGCCGCCCTTCTCCGAGGAGAAGGTGTTCGAGCACTGGCAGATTGAATCCGACGCCCCCGGCGCCCCGGTGCTGCGCATTCAGCGTCTGCCCCAGACCTTTGTCGAACTGTCGCCGGCATTGATCGGCGGCGGTAAGGCGCCCGAGGGCGCGTCCCGCATTCTCGCGCAGGTCCGGCTCAACACCGATGCGCGCTTCTCCTTGAGCAGCCCCAAGCGGTACGCTTGGGACGAAGCCCTGGTCGGCCACCGCGGCGGCACCTATTGGAAACAGATTCCCAACGACACCGACCCCGCGATCCCGGACGCCTTCGACGATCTGCGGGGCCTCTTCCGCTACTACATGGACCCGGGCGGGGTGGATTGGCACTGGGAGCACCAGCCGACGGTGGAGGATTTTCGCGGCAAGCCGCTGGTCGACTCGCCGCCGGAGTACCCGCGGCGCGATGCCATCTGCTGGTTTGCGCTGTCGATCATCGAGTGCGCGTACCGCCAGATGAATGCCGCCGGCTACTTGACGATGATTGGCCGCGAAAGCCTGCCGCGCCGGCTCCGCCAAGTTCGCGTCACCTACCCCTCGGGCTGGACCTGGGAGGAGCAGAGCCGGTATCTCGCCCAGTGGCAGCGCGCGATCAATCTGTTTGCCCTGACCCATTTCGAAGACCCGCGGCCGATCTCCCTGACCGCGGGCGACGGGGGCCAGCGACCCCTGCTCGTTGAAACCTCGCTCGACGAAGCCGTCTGCTCCCAGCTGCCAGTGCTCTATTCCGACATTTCGTTCCTCGGCAGCGACGGGCTGAACTGGTTCCAGACGTACGGCCGGGAGAATTCCGCCACGGTGATGAACGTCGATGTCGGCGGCGGCACCACGGACATTTCCATCATCCGCTACGATCTCAAGCCCTCGGCCCAGGCGAATTCCCGCCGTTTGATGGGTCACCGCGGGACCACCGTGGTGCAATCCACGTTGCTGTTCCGCGACGGCAACTCCACCGCCGGCGACATGCTGGTCAAACGCATTGTCGAAAAGGTGCTGCTCCCCGTCTGGCTCCGCGCCGGAGGCTACGACAAGTTTGACGACAATCCGTCCGCGCGGCGCGCCCTGCTTACGCTGCTCAAGTCGCCCGCAAGCGAAGCCATCGCCCAGGTGGATCCCAAGGCGACGATCAAGCTCGTCCGCGTCGTCCGGCTCGTGTTCATTCCCCTGGTCAATGAATGGCTGCAGCAGCTCACGCTGGCCGAGATGTACCCCGATTCGCCGCGCCGGCCGCTGGTGGTCAAGGATCTGGTCCACCCCGATTGCCTGGGCGACCTGAACGAGCTGGCGCTGAAAGTCATCGTGGCCAAGAGCGAGCACTGGGGCGTCGAGAACAATCTCCTGCGCCTGCGCGACACCGGCCATTTCGCCGAATGGTTCGAACGCCTGCGGGAACGCGATGAGGTGCCCTTCCCCCTGGGCGCCCAGCTCCACGCCGACACCGCCGCCCTCGACGCCTGCATCGCCGACGTGTTCGAGGACATGTTCGCTTCGTTGGGAATGCTCGTGGCGCGCAACAATTGCGACCTGGTCGTCGTCTCCGGCAAGCCGTCCGAGCTGCCACACATGCGCAAGCTCCTGGTCCGCAACCTGCCGATCCTCCCCCAACGGATCGCCCAGGTGAAAAACTTTCCAGCGGGCGACTGGTATCCGTTCGTGGGCGATGACGGCATCAGGATCAACGATGCCAAGACGTGCACCGTGGCCGGCGCCGCCCTGTACCAGGACATCCTCAACGGCAACCTGGAAGGTTTCACCATCGAGCAGACCGCTGTCAGTTCCCACTCGAAGACGTACTTCTGGGGCCTGCTCTCCCGCGTTGGCACGCCGGCGGACTTCTACAAGTCCGACAGCCTGCTCTTCCGGCCGTCCGATTATTCGGGGGCCAAGCCCGACCCCGACGTCGAGGGTTCCCTCGTGCTGGAGCGGGAATTCGACCTGCCGCTGAATTGCCGCATCGGCCGCCAGATTCGCCGGGTCTCCGGGGTGCGCCCCGAACCGGTCTACCGGCTCGAGTGGACGCCGTCCCAGCCTCACGACGGTCGACCCGTCTTTGTCCGCGCGCGTCTGCGCTGGCGTTCCGCGCTCGGCCAAGGCGAACGGCTCGAACTGGTCAGTATCGATCCCCTGCCGGGCCAGCCGGTCGAGGTCGATCCCAGCCAGGTGCGGTTCAAATTGACCACCATGCTCGACGAGAGCTTCTGGTTGGACGAACCGCGTTTTGACGCTGAGGGCATCTTCAACGCGTGAGTCATTTTCCCCGTGCGCTTGAGCGGTCTGACCTTCGCCCTGCTCACCTTCTCCTGCGTCGTGCTCGCGGGATCAGCCGTTGCTGTGGCCGCGACGAACCCGCAGTCGCCCGCCGCCCCCACGGCCCCGCTACCGGGCGTCCGGCCTGAAAACGTTCTGTCGCCGGCGGATGTCGAGCAACTGAGGCAGACGATCATCGGTCTGCACCAGCGCTTCGAGGACCAGGCGAGGATTCTGGAAGGCTTCGACGGCCGCCTGTCGGCACTTGGTTCCCGCCTCGACCAGGGGCTGCGGCCCTCCGACCTCGATTCGTTGCGCCAGAGCATGGGCACGCTGGTCGCCCGCGTCGGGGAAACCCGCACGGCGGTAACGCAGCTCGCTGAAGCACTGGATAAGACCAGTGCCGACACCGGAGGAAAACTGGTGGCAGCGTCCGCCCAGGCGGCGCGATTGCAGGAACAGATTGCATCGCTTGCCGTCGACCTCGCGCGCTGGCAGAAGGACCTCACGGCCCGGGCGTCGGCGGTCGCCGCTCCCGCCGGCGTCGACCTTGGGACGATGATCGCGGTTGTGGCCGTTGCCACCCTGCTCGTCGGGGGTCTGGTGTTTTACTTCGGCCTGAAACCGCGCGAGGCCCCCCAGACGGAGGCCGTTCTCGCGGTCGCCTCGCTCGGACAACAAATCGGGCAAATCCGTGAACACCTCGCCGCCCAGACCGTCCGGCCCGCGCCGCCCGGCGACCCTCCGCTGAACGAAACCATCACGAGGTTGCAGAGTCTGGTTGAGCGACTCGAAGCATCGCCAACGGCCCCGGAACCTGCAGCCGGGGCGCCGCCGGCGAAATCCGTCTCCCCGTCGCCGATCGCGACCGCTGAAACTGCGGCGGCGCCGGCGGCCCTGTGGCCGGAGCCGTTCCGCGACCCTGCTTCGCCGCTGGCGCGCTGGCGCACCGCGCTCGAGTCCGATCTCTCCTCTTCCGCCCACTCCTCCCTGCCGGTGGTCGCCGCCCTGCTCGCGTTGCGTGTGGTGGTCGGACGCCCGGCGCCCGGCGCCGCGGACGTGGGCAACGCCGTGACCGCGCTGTCCGAAGCCCTGCATCATTACTGGCAGAGCCTCCCCGGCCTGACCGAGGACGAAGCAGTTCAGGCCAGCGGCGATTGGATCGACGCGGTCCGCGCGATGATCGCCGTGGCCGCATCGCGGCTTTCGATCGAACAGGTCGTGCCCGCCTTTCGCTTTGACCCGGACACGATGCAAACCGTGCGGCAGGGTTCCGGCAATCACCTCACCGTCGCCGCCGTGTATTCCTGGGTCATCCGTGACCTGTCCGGCGAGCGGCCGAAAGTCCTGCATCGCGCGCGCGTCGCTACCACCTGATCCCTTATGAATCCGTCCCAATCCGCCCCGCTCACCGCCCCCACCCGTCGCGATCTGCGGTCGCCCTACTTCATCTTCCGCACCCTCGACGGCACGGGCACGTATTTCACCGCGGAGAACCTGCCGATTGTGCTGTCGCCCAAGGAGCCGCTGTCGCGTTTCCTCGCGCCGGCGCGGGTGGTCGAGACCGGAGGCGTGCGGTCGATTACGTACGATCTGGCCGCCATCCCGCTCGACACGGCGCGGCCAATGGAGTTTCTGCCCCAGAGCGAGATCGACGCGTTTGCCGAGGCGGTGCGCGCCTTCTACGACAAGGCCCATGAAGCCGCCCAGCGCATCGTGCCCTATGAGAAACGCCTGCGCGCTCATTTCCGCCTGCCCGACCCGGAACTCGAAGCCGACGCTTATTGGGTCTACGGCCCCGCGCACGACCGCCGCCTGCTCATTCTGTGGGGCTGCGAATTGAAAGCCGGCACTTCCCTGCCGCTCGCGCCCGACGAAGAACTCAAGATTCCCGCCGGCCGCACGATCCTCGACCGACTCCAAGCCCATGTCATGTCGTGGGAAACTCGCCAGCGAGAGGCGTTCAAGATGGCTCTCAATTCCGCGGAGCCCCTTGCGCGTTTTCTCGCCCGCCCGGCGCTCGATCCTTCGGGACGGTTTGTTGGCGTCGCGCTTCAGGGACAAACGATCCCCGCGAAAAAACTGAAACCTCTCAGGCGAGTCTGGCCCGGCGAATGCGTCGCTTTCGATAAGGCGGCCAGCCGTTTCTACGACAAGGCGCGGACCGAGGCCGCGGATGTGACCGCCTACGAGAAGGAGATCCGCCGGGCGTTTCGCCTGCCCGACCCCGACCAGTTGCCCGGTTCATATTTCGTGCGCGGCAAGAGTCTGGTCATTCTCGTCGACGGCAGGGAAACGCAGAAGAATACCCTGCCGCTGACGCGACACCCCGCGATTGCCCCGGAGGCCCCGCCGGCCTCGCCGGCGTTGGGCGATGTTGCCGTGATCGTCGCCAGCCCCGGCGGAGATACCGTCGCCGCCAAACTCTCCGCGCGGAAGCTCTCCCCGTGGCTGAAGCCGGCCCTCGCGGCGGCCGCGATATTCGTGCTGGCCATCGGCGGTCTACTAGTCGCCAGGGCGGTTATTGATCGTACGCCACCCAAGCTGATCAATTTCGACAAGAACCAGAATGTTGGTCTGCCCGGCGATACCCAAGTGATTGTCCGCTTCTCCAAGGCCATCGACCCGGCTTCGGTCAAGACCGACGCGAAGGAGGCCTCCTTCCGATTTGGCGACGACAAGGCCATGGTCCAGGGCCAGCCCGAGGTCGACGCCAAGAATCCTGCAACCGTCAAGATCACCACTTCGAAACTCGTCGACGGCGAACGATACGAACTGGTGGTCCGCGGCTTGGCCGACATGGCCGGCAACAAGTTGCCCGCCACCGCGCCGATCACCTTCGATTTCTTCGATACCGCGCC
>PMBT01000130.1:16312-46175 GCA_003153035.1 Opitutia bacterium | reverse complement strand
GCCGCCTCTTCCTTGAGCGCCGCCTGCTGCTTGGTCACGGCCTGCCGCTGCTGATCGAGCATCGTCCGCTCCATCTCCAGCTGCTCCGTCTGCTCGGAGGCCATCCGCGCGGCCTCGGCGGCCTGCGTCTTGGACTGCACTTCCAGCTCTGCCTGCAGTTCTTCGACGCTGACCCGGTCCGCCTTGAGCTTGGCTTCCGCTTCCGTGAACCGCTGTTGCTGCGCCTTTAGTTCCGCGGCCTCTCGGGTTCGCGCCACGTCCAGTTTGGCCCGGTCGGCGATGAGGTCGGCCTTGTCGCGTTCCAGCGCCTGCGAAGCCTCGCGCTGCGCCGAATCAATCTTGGCAACAGCCTGCTTGGCGATCGTCTGTTCGGCTTCGAGCTTCTGCCGGGCGGCAGCCAGCGCGGCCAGCTGCTCTTGATAAGCCTTTTCCTTGGCCAGAATCGCCTGCTCCCGCTGGGCACCTTCCTGGGTGGAGCTCTTCCGGGCCGCTTCCAGCCGTGCCGCCTCTTCCTTGAGCGCCGCCTGCTGCTTGGCCAGCGCCTGGCGCTGCTGGTCCAGCATCGTCCGTTCCATCTCCAGCTGCTCCGTCTGCTCGGCCGTGAGTTTCTCAAGTTCGGTTGTCCGGGTCCCGGCCTGCCGGTCCAGTTCAGCCTGGAGTTTCTCCACGCTCCCTTTTTCGGCCTGGATGGCAGCCTCGGCTTCCGCCAGCCGCTGTTGCTGCAATTTCAGTTCTGCCGTCTGCCGGGTCCGCTCCGTCTGAACCTTCGCCCGTTCTGCAATCAGTCCTGCCTTGTCGCGCTCCAACGCCTGCTGGGCTTCCCGGTGCGCGGCTTCCGCCTTGGTGACCGCCTGCTTCGCGGCCGCTTGTTCGGCCTCCAGCTTCTGCCGGGCCGCGGCCAGCGCGGCCAGCTGCTCCTGATGGGACTTCTCCCTACCCAAGATCGCCTGCTCGCGCTTGGCACTCTCCTCGGCCGAGCTCCTGCGGGCTGCCTCCAGCCGCAGCGCCTCCTGCTGGAGGGTCGCCTGTTGCTTGGCCAGCGCCTGGCGCTGCTGCTCCAGCATCGCCCGCTCCATTTCCAGCTGGGCCGTCTGTTCTGCCGCGAGACCCTCCGCCTCGGCCGCCCGGGCGCTACCTAGTTGTTCCAACTGAGCCTGCAACTCCTCCACGCACACCTTTTCTGCCTGCAATTTGGTCTCTGCTTCCGCGAGCCGCTGTTGCTGCACCTTGAGCTCTGCGGTCAGCCGGGTTCGGTCCGTTTGCAGCTTGGCCCGTTCCGCCACCAGGCCGGCCTTTTCGCGCTCCAACGCCTGCAAGGTCTCGCGCTGGGTGGAGTCCACTTTGGCCACCGCTTGCTGGGCGAGCGCTTGCTCGGCCTCCAGCTTTTGGCGGGCGGCGGCCAGCGCTGCGGATCGTTCCTGGACGGCCTTCTCCCTGGCCACCATGGCCTGTTCCCGCTGCGATAATTCCTGGGCCGAAGTCTTGCGTTCCGCTTCCGATCGGGCGGTCTCCTCCTTTAGCGCCGCCTGCTGCTTGGCCAGCCCCTGGCGCTGCTGCTCCAGCATCGCCCGCTCCATTTCCAACTGGGCCGTCTGTTCAGCCGCCTGACCCTCCGCCTCAGCCGTCCGGCTCCCGGCCTGCCGCTCGAGCTCGGCCTGAACTCTTTCCACGCGCGCTTTCTCGGCCTGAAGTTTGGCGTCGGCTTCCGCCAGCCGCTGTTGCTGCAGTTTGAGCGCCGCCTCCGCCTGGTTCCGCGTCTTCAGTCCGGCCCGGAGTATTTCCTGCTCCTGACGGAGCAGCCGCAATTCCTCATCCTTCTTCGTCGTGTCCTTCAGTGCGGTCAGGCGGGCGACTTCTCCCTGCAGCTGCTGCTGCGCATCCTCGGCCGCCGTGAACTTCTTCTTCAGCGCTTCAATCTCGCCCGCCAGCCGGTCCCGCTCGTGCACCACGGCATCCAGGCGCGCATCGGAGACTTTCACGGCGTGTCCTTTGCGCTCGGCGACTTTGGCCGCCGCGGCCGGCGCGACCTCCGCCGCGGGTGCTTCCGACAGGTATTGCGCCAGCTCGCTCCACCGCCCGAGCGCGGTTTCTTCCGAAGCTCCCGGGAACTTGTCGCCGTTCCGCACCAGGGATTCGATTCGTCCCGCCAGCGACTTGAAATCCAGCGGCACCTGGAAAACATCCCGCACTCCGAGTCGGATCGCGCGGATGACCTCCTCCAGTTCGAGTTGTTTGCAGATCAGAAAGATCTGCGCCTCCGGTTGAAGCTTGCGCAACGACTCGACTCCGCTGAGCACATCGGTTCTGGCCTCACGGTAATCGGCAATGATCAGATTGAACCGCTCATTACCCACGGAAGCCTCCAATTCCTTGTGGGATTCTGAGGACCGCCAGTAGAGCGCCGACTCATCAGCGACCAGCGAGCGCACCTGGTTTCCCTGAAGGTGGTTTCTAATCAGGAGAATCTTCAAAGATGACCTAGTGCTTTGGGCAGCTGGGGACATAGGGTAAAATCAGACCGGCAATAATGGATGCGAATTGTTTATCAAAACAGGGGCCGGTGGAAAGAGCGCATGCATAAATCTTTCGTGAATGATGCACGGACTTCGCTCACTCCACCAGATCGGAATAGGCCCGTCGACGGAAGCGGTCTCCGATCCCGGCATGCGTCAAGAACCGCCCCGGCCTGCCGTCCGTCTGCAATTGGACCGGACGGAGGCGGGGAAGGTAGTCCATCACCGTGCTTGCATGGCCGCGCAAAAATCACGCCTATTCGTGTAAATAATTGATCTAGTTGTCGTCCGCAAGCCATCAAAATCCCGATTTTGCTTGTCGACAAGATGACTTTGGCGACGACATTAGAGCCGAGCAGTCAAGCTTTTCCCCGCCATGTCCGCGTCCCAAAACAAAGGCTATTACCTCGAGCTCAACGAATCCGTCCTGCTTGCCGCCAGGACCGCCTCGCTAGGTCATCCCCCGGTGATCGAAGATTTCCGCGAAATCACCCTCGACAACAAGGCGACCATCGCACAGGCGCTCGCCAGCCTCTTTCCCGAGGCTGGCAATGGGACGGCGCGCGTGATCTGCGCGCTGCGCCCCCGGCAGCGATTCTCCCATCTCGCTGGAGACGATGAGTCCAGACAGTTCTTCACGCCGGCTGCTTTGCAGACCTTTGCGGGAGGTCTTCCTCATGCCGGCACCGACCCCAGCGGGATCATCGGTCTCCAGGCCGGCAATGGCCTGCCGCTTGATGGCAAGCCGGGCTCCCGCTGGTTCCTCACCGGCGCGCCCCAGGCGAGTCTCGCGGCGATGCAGTCCACCCTCCGGGAGTGGAAACTTGCTCCGTCCCGAGTTGAAGCGGCCGGCGTCGCCATGCTGGGCGCGGTGCTGGCCGAGTTGCGACGCACCAGTGCAGCGCCGGTGTTGATCTGGGATATTGGCGAAACCGCCTCTGAACTCTTTCTGGTCGGCAGCCAGGAGCTGCAAGCCGTCAGCCGGCTGGCGTTTGGCTTCGATAAGGTCGCTGAGAGCGTGCAAACGGAACTGAATCTGAAATTCAAGGGGGCCGCGGCCAAATTGTTCTTCAACGAATTCTATGATTTCTCAGAAATCGGCCCCAAGATTGCCGAACGGGTCGCCGATTCCCTCCGGTCGGCCGTGACGGAAATCTCCGCAACGTCCGGCGCGCCAGCCGCCCTGTTGTGCACCGGCCTGACGTCCAAACAGTCCTGGTTCACCGAACAGGTGGCCAAATCGGTCGCACTGGTGCCGTGGCAGCCGGACATGGTCGCCTGGTGCGATCAGGCCGGGCTGACCTTCGTCGGCAATACCCTGCAGGCCAAGCTTTCGCCCGGCTGGCTCGGATTGCTCAGCATCGTCGTTGCTTCCCAGGTTGGCGAATCCACGACCGACAGCGCCTGGCATCCTGCCTGGGGTCGTGATGCGTCGGCGGCAGAGGACAAACCTTCAGCCGTCGCAGCGGTTCCTTCGGCCCCAAAGCCAACCCCGCCCCCTGCAGCGGTCCGCCCGGCGGCAGTGCCGCCGACTCCCAGGACGATACCGCCTGCGGCCGCCGCTATTCCCGCCGCGCCGAGGCCGACTCCCCCCGCCCCGCCCGCCAAGGCATCGGTGCCGCCGGCCGCGGCCGCACCCGCGATCGCGAGGACCATTTCGCCCGCCCCTCCTGTAAAGGCGCCAGCCGCTCCGGTTCCAGTCGTGAAGACCATTCCGCCAACGGCACCTGCGATTACGGCCACCGTCCGCGTCCAGCCGCCTGCGGCCGTCGCGTCAAAGACCATTCCGCCCACCCCGCCCGCCAAAGCGCCGGCGGCGCCGGTTCCGACCGTGAAGATCATTCCCCCGGCCGCCGCCAGCGCGACGTCTCCGGTGGCCGCGGTGAAGCCGGTTGCGGTCACTCCGGCCAAGGCAGCGGCCGCGTCCCCGGCCAAACCCCCGGAGAAGGCAGCCGTGCTTCCAACCGTGACGCCTGCCGCCAAGCCGGCCCCGGCCAAGCCCGCGCCAGCGGCTCCCGCGGCGCCGTCCGGCTCCCCCAAGCCGTACCTGGCCGCCAAGCCGGCGACGAGCGGCGAGCCGCCCGCCGGACCACGGCCGTTTCTCAAGACCCCGGCCGGCCTGGCCGTCATCGGTGCTCTTGTGCTCGTCCTGGCGGCGAGCTTCTTCTTCTACCAGCAGTTCTCCGAGCAGAAGGCTGAGGCGCTGCGCAAGCAAGCCCAGGCCGAGCAGCATGCCGCCGCCGAGGCGGAGGCCGCCCGCAAGGCCGAGCAACAGGCCAAGACCGAGAAGGAAGCGCGCCGGCAGGCCGAAGAGGACTCCGCCCGGAAGACCGCCGCCGCCGAGGCGGCTCGCCAGCAGGCTGCTGAGGAGACCCGCCGGCACGAAGTCGAGACCAACCGCCTGCTCAATGGCCGCGGATTACTGGCGATCGTGACCGAGCCCGCTGGCGCGACCATTGCAATCAGCAATTTCGCCCCGCGGGTTTCGCCCGCCACTATCAGTGACCTCCGGCTGGGGCATTACGCTGTCAGCGTCACGCTCGCCGGGTACGATCCGGTGACCATGGATGTGGAGGTCAAGGAGAACGAGACGACCGATCCCGGCCCGATTCACCTTGTCCGCCAGACCGGCTCCCTCGAACTCGCGACCGATCCCCCCGGCGTCAGTTTTGAGGTGCGGCCGGCGGCCGCCCGCTTCTTTGCCGCCGGCGCCGACGTGAAGCAGGGCAAGACACCCGCCACGCTGGCGGATCTGCCGACCGGCGAATACGCGGTGATTTTCTCGCGCGAAGGCTGGCCAAATCATGCCGAGAATGCCGTGATTGAGTCCAAAGGCACTGCCCACGTTACGTCGAAGTTTGTCGGAGGCTCCATTGAAATCACCACCACCCCCCCCGGAGCCCGCGTGACGCGGAACGGCGCGACCGTCGGCACCACTCCGCTGACTCTCCAAGACCAGCAGCCCGGAGACGTCGAGTTCACCCTCGAACTCCAGGGCTTTACGACCACCTTTGTAAGCGGACGAACTGAGCCTGAGAAATCGCTGCAGCTCAACGCGACGTTCAACTCCCAGGATCGCATCGCGCACCTGAACGAACTTGACGCGCCTCCCTCAGCGACGAAGTCGGTCGAGCCCGCTGTCAGCTACCAGCAGCAAAAGTCGGGCGGCACCGCGGTGATCTCACTCACGATCGATCGGGACGGCACGCCCAAGGACCTGAAGGTCGACTCGGCCTCCGACCCGGAATTCGGTCGGCGTTGCCTCGCCGCAGCCGCGCAATGGCGGTTCAAGCCGGCTACGATCAAGGGCATACCCGTCAAGACGCGCGTCGCCCTGCCGTTCAAGCTCTAGCCCGCAGATTCCATCCTCCGGTTTGAACGCGGCCCAGGAGGCAGGGCGCAGTGTTTTCTTGTGGTGATTGCGAGGAGCGAAGCGACGACCAATCCTCCGCAGGCTTGGCGAAGGAGGAAGCAGTTCATTCGACCCGTTCGACATGCTCGCAGGGCCCCTAAGCGGAGTCGAGGGGCTGGATCGCGCTGAGTGCGCCCTGCCTCGGCGGCCAGGCCCTCGTTCCTCGGGCTCGCAATAACGGTCGAGAGTGTGAAATATCCGGGCTGTCGCCGCCGTCCCGGCCGCTGATTCTTTTCCGCCTGCATGCTTGTCCGCCACTCGGCCAGCTCTCAGCGCGGTTCTTCTCCTCCTGAGCCATCCGTCACGCCCGGCGCCTCGATGCCTCCCACCTCCCTGCCCCCCGAACCCACCGCCGGCCGCGGCACGATGCTCATGCTTGCTTCGGCTGGCTGCTTCATCGCGAACGCGCTCGTCATCCGGATGCTCGGCGCGCGTTTCGCCGTGGATTCCTGGCTGCTGTCTTCCGTGCGGTTTGTGGTCGGCCTTGCGCTTATTGTGATGCTGTTCCCGCCCGGCCGGGTGTTTCAGTTCAACAACCTGTATCGGAATCCCCAGCTCATCATCCGCGGCGTCCTCGGCGGCATCGGGGTTTACCTTTATTATGTGACCATCGTCCATCTCGGCGCCGGCCGCGCGACCTTCATCAGCAACACCTATGTGGTCATGGGCGCGCTGCTGGCTGTTGTGGTTCTCAAGGAGCCGCTCACCCCAGCATTGGTCGCCGGTGCGATCATCAGTCTTGGTGGAGTCGCGCTGCTCACTAGCGGCGACCTGGTCCTATCGGCCACAAGTTTCTACGATTTTCTGGCCCTGCTCGGCGCGCTCGCGTCGGCGATCGTGATCGTGACCATCCGCCAGCTCCACCGCACCGAGCACACGGCCACCATTTTTGGCGCCCAGTGCTTCTATGGACTGCTCTTCTGCCTCGTGCCCGCCGCGGTGCGGTTCGATCTGCCCGCCCTTCCCGCCTGGGCGCTGCTGGTGGCGAGCGCGTTGTGCGCAGGCGCCGGCCAGCTCATGATGACGCGGGCCTATCGCGACCTGACGGTGGCTCGGGGCTCGTTGCTCCAGATGTTCGTGCCGCTCGGCATCGCCGGCGGCGGAGCGCTGTTTTTCGGCGAGCGCTTCCAGCCGCACGAACTCGCCGGCGCCGCGCTCATCCTCGGCGGCACACTCCTCACCATGATCCGGCGCTGACGGGGACGCGCCCGACCGGGCGGCGGCCCCGCCCCGGTTAATGGGTCTCCTGCTCGATGGAGACAACCTTGCCGTCCTTGAACGTCACCCGGAAGTGCTCATGTTCACGCCGGGCCGGATAGCTGAGGTAATAAGGGTAGAACGGGTCGCCCATGTAATAATAGCGATGATACCAGCCGCGGTAGAGCAGTACGCCGTCCGTTCCTTCGTAGGTGGTGTAGCTCCATATCTCGCTCGCCCCGCCGGCGTCGGTCCGGGTCCGAACATGGTCAGGTTCGCCGAGTGCGAGCTGCACCATTTCCTGATCGAAGCCGATGGCGATCTGCCCCTTCTTGATGAAATCCTGCTGCTCGGGCGTCAGGCGGGAAAAGGCCGCAGGGTTCTGTCTGATGCGGGACTCGGGTGTTGCGCACCCGGCGATGATGACCGCCGCCAGAGCGGCGAAGGCCGTCAGGAGAAATTTGGACGTTTTCATGGGAAACAGGTTAGTCAGAATTGTTTTGCTCGCAAATGTGTGACGCCTGCCGGACTTTTTGGTTTCATGCGTATTACCACCCTCTTGCTGTGGGACATTGATGGCACCCTCCTGACCGCGGGAGGCGCGGGCATGCGCGCACTGCAGACGGCCCTGCAACGGGTGTTCTCCATCGACGGATCGATCAACGATATAGACTTTGCCGGCCGCACTGATCGGTGGATCATGCGGCAGATCTTCGCCAAGTTCGGCCTGCCTGCCAGCGAGGAAAACTTCACGCGCCTGGCCGACGGTTACGTGACCGCTCTGCCGGAGCATCTGGCGGATCGCGGCGTGCACCTTTTGCCGGGAATCCCGGCCTTGCTCGCGACCGCCGAGGCCCGCGGCGACATGGCCTTGGGGCTGCTCACGGGCAACCTCCGCCGGGGCGCCGAGGCCAAGCTGAACAGCCGGGACCTCTGGCGTTTCTTTCCCTTCGGGGCTTTTGCCGACGATTCCGAGGATCGCGACCGGCTTGGCCCTCATGCCCTGCGCCGGGCCCGGGCCCATCACGGCGTGGAATTTGCCCCCGCCAATACCTGGGTCATTGGTGACACGCCACATGACGTGGTCTGCGCCCGCGCTTTTGGTGCCCGGGCTTTGGCGGTGGCCACCGGGCGGCACGCGGTCGTCCAGTTGCAGTCCCTGCAGCCGGACGCCGTGTTCGAGAATCTTGCCGACACGGCCTCGTTCTGGCGCGCGATCGGCGCGGCCTAGCCCGCCCTGACCCCGGCCTGAACGCCGCTCGGCCAGGTGCAAAGGGTACGGTATTCTTCAATACGCTCCGCCGGAGTGGTGCCCCAGCCCGCCACGGCGAGGAACAGGCATGCAAACGGAATCCGGAGGATTATGGCGGTAAAAAGGGTTGCCGACCAGAAGCAGGACTGAACTATCGACATCCGCAACCCGCCACAATCTCCCGCTCCGTTCGCGCCCCGCCAGCTCCCTCCCACCCAGTGCATGAACACCTTCACCATCGCCATCGGCTCCGATCACGCCGGCTATCAATACAAGGAAGCGATCAAGGCGATGCTGGTTGCCGCCGGCCACACGGTGCGCGATCTCGGCACCGACTCTGAGGCTCCCTGCGATTACCCCGACCTCATCCGGCCGGTGGCCGAGGCCGTGGCCCGCGGCGAATGCCAGGGGGGCATCGTGCTCGGCGGATCGGGCAACGGCGAGGCCATCGTGGCCAATCGCGTGCGGGGTGTCCGTTGCGGCCTGTGCTGGAATGAACAGACCGCGGTGTGGAGCCGCCTGCATAACGACGCCAACGTGCTCGCAATCGGCCAGCGCACCATTTCGCAAGATCTGGCGCTCACCATTGTGAAGGTCTGGCTGGAAACGCCCTTCGAGGGCGGCCGCCATCTTCAGCGCGTTCGCAAGATCGACGGGGAATAGCCGCAGTCCGGGCTTTCGGACCCGGCCGGGCTACTCGTCGTTCGACAATCCGCGGCCTCCACTTATACTGCGGTCTGTCATGATCATGACCTACCGCCAGCTTGGAGGATCCGGCCTGAAAGTGAGCGCGCTGTCCCTCGGCGCATGGGTGACTTTTGGGAAGCAGATCGGCAATCCCACCGCCCGAAGACTCATGCACACAGCCTACGACGCCGGAGTGAACTTCTTCGACAACGCCGAGGCCTATGCCGACGGACAGGCGGAAATTGTGATGGGCCAGATCCTTAGGAAGGCGGGCTGGCGGCGCAGCAGTTATCTGGTCTCAAGCAAGGTCTTCTTCGGCGCCGAAGGCGACCGCCCCAACGAAGACGGTCTGTCCCGCAAACACGTGGTCGAGGCCTGCCATGCGGCCCTGCGCCGCTTGCAGGTTGACTATCTCGATCTCTATTTCTGCCACCGTCCCGACCCCGTCGTGCCGATCGCGGAGACCGCCCGCGCCATGCACGACCTCATCGTCCAAGGAAAGGTGCTATACTGGGGCACCAGTGAATGGAGCGCCGCCCAGATCGCCGAGGCTCAGGCAGTTTGCGTCCGACTCGGCCTGCACCCACCGGTGATGGAGCAACCCCAGTACAACCTTTTCCACCGCGCCCGCGTCGAAAAGGAGTACGCCCCGCTCTATCGCGAATTCGGCCTCGGTACCACCATCTGGTCGCCCCTGGCCTCCGGCCTCCTCACTGGCAAATACAGTCGGGGTATTCCCAAGGGGTCGCGTCTCGCCACCCCGGGTCTGGAATGGCTGCGCGACATCGCGGCCGGTCCCGAAGCCGCGCAGCGACTTGCCGCCGTGGCGAAACTGGCGGAAATCGCCGCGGAGCTGAACACGACCCTGCCGCGCCTCGGCGTCGCTTGGTGCCTGAAGAACCCTCACGTCAGCACCGTGATTCTCGGCGCCTCGAAGGTCACGCAACTTCAGGAGAATCTTGGCGCCCTCGAGGTGGTCGACCGGCTTACGCCTGCGATGATGTCCCGGCTGGACCGGATTTCGCAGCCGGTGGCGGACTAACCCGCGCCCGCGCCTCGCTCGGCTCTTTTCTTAGTTCCGCCCATGAAAATCACCTATCTCGCCCATTCCTGCTTCCTCATCGAGACGTCCAGGGCCCGCCTAATCATCGATCCGTTTCTTACCGGGAACCCGCTCGCACCGGTCAAGGCCGCCGACCTCAATGTCGACTACATCCTCTGCTCGCACGGTCACGAGGACCACACGGGCGATGCATTGGGCCTGTCGAAACGCTGCGGCGCCCCCATCATCGCCAATTACGAAATCGCGGAGTACTTCGCCGCCCAGGGGGCCCAGACCCACGGCATGAACCCCGGCGGAGCGTTCAGCTTCCCCTTTGGACGGGTCAAGCTCACGCTCGCTTTTCACTCCTCGAGCGTGAACGCCGGCCTCAATCCGGTTTATCTCGGCAATCCCTGCGGCCTCATCATCCAGGCCGACGGCAAGACGATCTATCACGCCGGCGACACCGCGCTTTTTCTCGACATGCAGCTCATCGCGAAATTCGGCCTCGACGTCGCTTTGGTGCCGATCGGCGACAACTTCACCATGGGCATCGAGGATGCCGCCGCCGCGCTCGACCTGCTGAAGCCGAAAGTGGCGGTGCCCATGCACTACAACACCTGGCCGCTGATTGCCATCGATCCACAGCGATTTGTCGAAGCCGCCGCGCGGACCGATCATACCGTCGAGGTTCTCAAACCCGGCGAATCGCTCTCCGTCTGACGACTCCAGCCGGCTGCAACCATTCCTGCAGCGCGGGCTTGCACGCGGCGCGACCCGTTGCCACCGTCGGGCCCCAGCATGGTCTATCCAAAACCTCCCGCCATTCTGACGGAGCGCGACCTGCGGCCTGCGGATCTCGACACCGACCTTACCAGCGCCTTGCTCCGCACCTACGCTTGGATGCAGGTCGCCCGCACCGCGGACAACCGCATTCTTGACCTCTTCCGGCAGGGATTGATTCGTGGCACGGTCACCGGCGGCCAGGGCAACGAGGGATTGATCGTTCCGCTTACGTTGCTGGCTGACAAGAACATCGACGTCATTTCCATCACCCATCGCGGCTTTGGCGGCCATCTCATCTGGAGCGGCCATCTCGTCGATCACCTGAACCAGTACTTTGCCAACGCGGCCAGCCCCACCCAGGCGCGCGAAGGCAACGTCCACCACGGCGACCCCAAGCATCGTTCGTTCCCGATGATCAGCCACCTCGGCGCCATGGTGTCGAACGTCGTCGGCGCCACCGACTCGCAACGCCGTTTCGGCCGGCCCGCCATGGGTTTCGCCTTCATGGGCGACGGTTCCAGCAGCACCGGTGACATCCATGAGTCACTCAATCTGGCCTCGCTGCTGAACCTGCCGGTCCTGTTCGTCGTCGAGAACAACCGTTATGCCTACTCCACGCCGGTCAGCGAGCAATACGCCGCCGGCACCGAACTCTGGCACCGCGCCGCCGGTTACGGCATTGAAGGTTCGGCCCTCGATTGCACGGCCGACGTGGCCGCCACGCTCAAGACTTTCGCCGCGGCCATCGAGCAGGTCCGCCGGACGGGCCGGCCGCGGCTGATCGAGGCCCACACGCTGCGCCTGCGCGGCCATGCCGCCTACGACACCTGCGAATACCTGAAGCCAGGCGAGGCCGACGCCATGTTTGCAGCCGATCCGTTGCCCAAATTTCGGGCCCGCCTCGCCGCCGGGGGCAGCGGCGCCAGACTCGACGCCATCGACACCGAAATCGCTGCATTCGTCGAGGACTGTCTCAAGGTGGCCCTGGCCGTGCCGCGCCCCGGTCCCGCCGGGATGGAAGCCGATCTGTATGCGCCGCCCGCACCACCGGTTCCGTGGGTGCCCTCGATCGATTCCGTGGCTCCGCAGGCTGCTCCGAAAACTGAGATTCTCACCATGGCGCAGGCGCTCAATCGCGCGCTGCACAAGATCCTCGCCGAGCGCCCCGAGTCCCTCGTCCTCGGCCAGGATATCGCCACCTACGGGGGCGCGTTCAAGGTCACCGAGGACCTGCTCAGAGAGTTCGGCCGGCCGCGCGTGATGAACCTGCCCCTCGCGGAGAGCGGCTGCACCGGCTACGCCATCGGTCTCGCCGTCAACGGCCACCGGCCCATCGAGGAATTCCAGTTCGCCGACTTCTCCACCGAGGCCACGACGCAGATCGCGCTCAATGCCGCCACCTTCCATTTCCGCTCGGGTGCAAAGGTGCCCCTCGTGCTGCGCCTGCCCTGCGGCGGCGGACTGACGTTCGGCTCGTTCCATTCGGAGGAGCTCGAGTCGCTGTACCTCTCGATGCCCGGTCTGAAGGCGCTTTATCCCAGCAATCCGCAGGACGCCTTCAACGCGCTGCTCGCCGCCTTCGAGGATGACAATCCGGTGCTCCTGTTTGAGCACAAGGGCCTCTACCGCCGCGGCAAGCAACCAGTCACGTGGGATCCAAATTACCGCGACATGTGGCAGCCGAAATGCCTGCGATCCGGGGATTTTGCGACTTTCGTCACCTACGGCGAGATGGTGCACCTCGCCGGCGAGGTCTGCGACTTTTTCGCCGCGGAATACGAGCGCAGTTTCGCCCTCTGGGACTTGCGCGCCCTCTCCCCCCTCCGGCTCGACGCGATTGAGGAGTCGCTGGCCCGCACCCACCGGCTCATTGTGCTCCACGAGGGCCGCCGCACCCACGGCTTCGGGGCTGAGCTGGTCGCTCGTCTCACCGAGAGGCATTTCTACTCGCTCGAGGCGCCACCGCTGCGCCTGGGCGCGCTGGATCTGCCCGTGCCCTTCGCCCCCGAACTGGAAGCTGCCTTCCGGCCGACCAAGGAGAAGGTGATCGAGGCGATCGCTCGCTGGCTCGGGTGAATTGACTGCGGATTTCGGGTTGGCGATTGTGGAAAGACCTCTGTTTGCTTGCCCCACTTGAAACCACAACCTCCCCAGAAGCGTAAACCTCTTCCCGGCGTTCCGCGCGCAGCCTGGGCGCGCATCCGGCTTTTCGCGATGGATGTCGACGGGGTTTTGACCGACGGAACCGTCACGGTTCATTCCGATCGCACGGAAGCAAAGGCTTTCTCCGTCCTGGATGGCATGGGCCTCGTGCGCTGCCGCGTCGCTGGAATCGAGCTCGCTTGGATTTCCGGCCGGGCGTCGCTGGCCACCGGCGTCCGGGCTGACGAATTGAAGATCTCCCACCTCATCCAGGGCCGCACGGACAAGCTGGTCGCATTGCAGGAACTGGCGGGACGGCTCCGCCTCGCCGCCGGGCAGGTGTGCTATATGGGCGACGACGACATTGACGCGCCTGCGATCCAATGGGCCGGCGTCGGCGCCACCGTGCCCACCGCCATGCCCGCCGCTCTTGCCGCCGCCGATTATGTGACCGGACGCGCCGCCGGCCAGGGTGCCGTGCGGGAGGTCTGTGAACATATTCTGCAAGCCTCGGTCTAGCGTCCTCCCGTGCGATCCCGACGGCTCTTCCTCCTTGTTTGCTGCGCGCTCGGCCTGGCGCCCGGCGGCAGCCAGCTCCCCGGGGCCGACGAGCGTCCGACCGCCTTCACGGTCAATGCGCCCGTGGTCAATTTCCGCGTGCCGACCTTCACGCCGCAGGGATACCGGTCGTGGCTGTTGTGCGGCGCCGAGGGAATCTACGTCGATAACAATCGCCTCGATGTGGTGGATCTCAATCTCACCGTTTTTTCCGGCGACGCCTCCAACCGGGTCGAGTCGGTCTTCCTGAGTCCATCGGCGATCGCGCTGCTCGGCGAAAACCGCGTGCGCGGTCCCGGCGCGTTGCGCCTGATCACCGACGACTTCGAGGCGACCGGCGAAGACTGGCTCTATGATCATCGCCAGAAAAAGGTTTCCATCCACCGCAACGTCCGGGTAGTTTTTCGCGCCCGACTGAACGACATTCTTCGATGATCCGCCGCTCCTTCACCGCCCTGTTCTGGATGTTGGTCGCGCTCTGGCTCCCGGCGCGGGCCGCGGACGAGNNGTCAATTTCCGCGTGCCGACCTTCACCAGGGAAGGTTTTCGATCGTGGCTTTTGTCCGGCGCAGAGGGCCATTACGTGAATGCGAACCAGCTCGACGTGACTGACCTCAATCTCACGGTGTTCGACGGGACCGCCGCGAACCGGGTGGAATCGGTCTTCCTGAGTCCGTCGGCCTCCGCGCTGATCAATGATGGCCAGGTGCGCGGCCAGGACCGGCTCCGGCTCATCACCGACGATTTTGAGGCGACCGGGGAGGACTGGCGCTACGATCACCGCGCTAAAAAGGTTTCCATCTACAAGAACGTCCGGGTAGTTTTCCACACCCAACTCAAGGATATCCTCCGATGACCCGCCGCTTCCGCCCTGTTCTGGCCTGCCTGCTCACCGCCGCGCTCTGGCTGCCGGTCTGCGCCGAGGAGCCGGTGGCTGACACCGTCATCGAGGCCCAAGCCTGCGAAATCTCCAGCACCGACACCCAGACGCTATCGGTTTTCACCGGCAATGTCACCGTGACCGGCAACAATATCCGCATCACGTGCGACCGGCTCGAAGTCGTTTCGCTGCGGAGCGGCGCCAGGGAGGACACCCTCGGCAAACAGGACCGGTTCAAATCGCTGGTCGCCTCCGGCAAGGTGCGCATCCTGCAGGGCGACCGCGAGGCCACCTGCGAACGCGCCGAGGTGCTGCCAGGGGAGGACCGCATCACGCTGACGGGCCGGCCCATGGTCGTCGATCACGGCAACAACTCAACCGCCACCGGCGAGCCGCTGGTGCTTTTTCGTGGCAAACGTCGCATCGACGGAACCAACGTGAGAATTGTGCTCCCGCCGCTGAAAGACCTCGGCTTCGACAAGAAGCAGCCGCCGCCCGCGCCGACGATCGAACCGCCCAAGCAACCCTGAGCATGGCAACTCCCTCCAGTTCTTCCCGCGTCGACCCTTCCCCGGGAGCGGTGGAAGCGCGGGCGGCGGAGCCGACCGTTTCCATCCGCACCGAGGGGCTGGTGAAGATCTTCGGCCAGCGTGCGGTCGTCAATGGCATCGACCTTCGCGTCGACGCCGGCGAGGTGGTCGGCCTGCTCGGCCGCAACGGCGCCGGCAAGACCACCACGTTCTACATGATCGTCGGTCTTGTGCCGGTGACGCGCGGGCGGGTCTTTATCAATGGCGCCGATGTCACCCGGCTCCGGATGCACCGCCGGGCCCGCCTCGGCCTCGGTTACCTTCCGCAGGAGGCTTCCGTTTTCCGCAAGCTCACTGTGGAGGAGAACATCCTCGCCATCGTCGAGACGCTGCCCCTCGCCCGGCACGATCGGTCCGGGCGCGTCCGCCACCACCTGGAGGAGCTCGGCCTCGCCCACCTGGCCAAGCAGCGGGCCTACACGCTTTCCGGCGGCGAGCGCCGCCGCCTCGAGATCGCCCGCGCGCTGGTCACCGCGCCGCGCTTCCTGCTGATGGATGAACCGTTCAGCGGCATCGACCCGATCGCCGTGGCCGATGTGCAGAAGATCGTCCTGCAGCTCAAGGAGCACGGCATCGGNNTGCTGATCACCGACCACAATGTCCGCGAAACGCTCAACATCGTGGACCGCGGCTACATCATTCACGAGGGCCGGGTCATCGCCGAGGGGGCGCGGGATTATCTCATCAACGACGCCAAGGCCCGGGAGTTCTACCTCGGCAAGGATTTCAACCTCTAGGCTGGCGCCGTCCCTCAACCTGCGTCATTTTGTCGGCCAGCCATCTGTCACCGCCTACCTTCCGGCATACCCCGCCCATGTCCAAAGCCATTCACGGGATCACGGTCGCCCACTTCTTCGAAACCTACAGAGCCAAGCTCAAGCTGGAACTCGCGACCGGTCGCGACGGTTTGCACCGCCTCATCCGCGAACCAGCGATCAACCGTCCGGCCCTCGCGCTCACCGGTTTTTTCAAGTACTTCGCCAATAAACGCATCCAGGTGCTGGGCGCCGCCGAGATGACGTTCCTGCGCGTACTGCCTGGGGAAACCCAGCGCGACGTCCTCAACGGCATGATTGACCGGCACATCCCTTGCCTGGTCCTCACCCGGAATTACAATCTCCCCAAACCGATGATGGTAGTCGCGCGGGAACGCCACCTGCCGGTCTTCCGCACGCCGATGATCACGATGAATTTCGTGAACACGGCCACGCTCTGCGTCGACAACGAATTTGCCCCCTCCTCCACCGAACAGGGCACCACCGTCGACATCAAGGGCGTCGGCGTGATGATCCGGGGCGACAGCGGCGTGGGCAAATCCGAGTGCGCGCTCGCCCTCGTCGAACGCGGCCACAGCCTCGTGGCCGACGACATCACCGTGATCAAGGTGCTCGACGAGCGGGAACTCATGGCCAGCAGCCGCCCCATCACGCGCGGTTACATGGAGTGCCGCGGCATCGGCATCATCAACATCGCCGAGATGTTCGGAATCAAGAGTGTCCGGCTCGAGAAACGCATCGACATGGTGGTCAGCCTGCGGGGGTGGACGCCCGACGCGGTGGAGGAGCGCACCGGGCTCGAGGAGAATTATTACGAGATCCTCGGGATTAAGGTGCCGCACATCGAGCTGTTCGTGCGGCCGGGCCGCGACATCGCCCGCCTCGTTGAGGTGGCCGCCATGGTCCAGGCCCTGAAGCAGATGGGGCACGATCCTGCCAAGGATTTCAACGATCGCCTCATCGCGCAAATGGCCGAGCATCCGGAAGCCGGCCAGAAGAAACCGCTCAAGGTGCCCGAATCTCCCTTCCCCCGCGAAGAGCCGAAGCACCGCACCGTCCCCTGAGCCGAACCCGTTGCGCCGTCGCCACTGACGTTTCTTCTTCCCATGTCCTTCCTTCGCCCCGACGGTCGACGCGCCGATGCCTTGCGTCCCATCGCCTTCGAAGCCGGCATCGCTCCCTATGCCGCCGGGTCCGTGCTAACGCGCTTCGGCCAGACCCAGGTCATCTGTGCGGCCACGATCGAGCCCAAAGTGCCGACCTGGATGCGGCAGCAGGGCGTGCCTGGCGGCTGGGTCACCGCTGAATACTCCATGCTGCCCTACAGCACGCTTGATCGGAAGCCGCGCGACATCAGCCGGGGGAAGCTCGACGGTCGCACCGTCGAAATCCAGCGCCTGATCGGCCGGTCACTCCGCGCCGTGCTTGATCTCGCGAAGCTTGGTGACAACACCCTGTGGATCGATTGCGACGTGCTCCAGGCCGACGGCGGTACGCGGACCGCCTCCATCACGGGAGCCTACCTTGCCGCGCGCCTCGCCATCCAGAAACTGCTCGACGAAAAGCGTCTCACTGAGAATCCGCTCGCCGACTCTGTCGCCGCCGTGAGCGTGGGTCTGTTTGAGGACCGAGAACTGCTCGATCTCGCCTACGTCGAAGACAAGGGCGCCGCAGTCGATTTCAACGTGGTCATGACCGGCCGGGGCCAGTTCGTTGAGGTGCAGGGCACGGGTGAAGAGTCGACCTTCTCGAACGACCAGCTCCAGAGCTTGCTCGTCCTCGCGCAGAAGGGGCTCAAGGAACTTGCCGCGCTCCAAACAGCCTTTCTGACCAAGCAGCTGTTGAAGTTCTGAGCCGTCCTGCGTTCAGGAGCCCATCGGCACCTTGATGACAGCCTTGCGAACCAGCCCAGGTTCCTTTGGCGCGAGCGACGGCATGTGCGCATCCTCCGGCCAGAACACGGCCGCGTCCCCCGTCTGCATGCGGAGGATCGAAGCCTCGTTGGTGTCCGCGAGCTTGGTGAAGTCTATCGCTGTGTCGTAGGGCTGGGTGATTTCCAGCCGGGCCGCCTCGGTTACTTCCATCAATTCGTCCCCGGTCACGATCACCTGCACGTCGATGAATTTGCGGTGCGTCTCGAAAAACCCCTCCGGCCGCGGCTTTGTCCGGTAGGTCATCTCCACGACATAGGCGCCGCCCGGCAGTTCCTCGCGGTGCGTCGAACCGCCGGGCATTCCCATAATCCGCGCGTGAACCGCGGAGCCAGCGGCCAAGGCCTCACCGGCATAGACGAACGCGGCGGAGAATTCCGGGAAGCGCGCGCATTGACCGCGCACGGTGGCGAGGGATCCGAAAATGGCCATGCCGTGAATTGAATGACTGCCCTCCCCGGCCTCAACCTGCAAATGGGTGCCCGCCATAATCATGACACGACCCGCACCGACGGCCGGTCGCCGGCTTTCTTGAGGCTTGAGCTGTACTTCGGTTCACTGCAATCTTGGCTTACCCAATGAAAACATCTCGAATCATTACTCTCATCATCAGCGTGCTGGCCGTGTCGGTCGGGCTCTCCGCGAAGGACTTCGAGGGCAAGATCCGCCTCAAGATGACCGTCGAAAATGGTAAGGAAATGTTCATGAACTATTTCCTCAGGGATGGTTTCGCGCGCATCGAAATCGAGGCCGGAAAAGGGGGAGCGTTCATAACGCTTTTCGATCCCGCGAAACCGGGGGAAATAATCACCCTCATGCCCGACCAGAAGATGTACATGGTCACCAAACTGTTCGATCCCAAGAAAGTGGAGCAAGCCGCGGCACAGGCTCAGCCAGAGTACGTTCGCACCGGGGAGACAGAGAAGATCCTCGGCTACCGATGCGAGAAAGTCGTCGTCACGATGAAGGATATAGCCACCGAGGCGTGGGGTGCCGAGGGTTTAGGCACTTTTATGGCCATGGGCAAAGGCGGGGCAACGAACAGCTCGGCGCCGAAAAGCTCCTGGGAGACCGCCCTCGCCGAGCACGGATTCTTTCCATTGCGCTCGGTGTCTCGCAACAAGGCGGGCAAGGAAATCACGCGGCTGGAGGCGCAGTCGGTCGAGTCGCAATCCCTGGACGCTTCCTTCTTCGCGGTGCCAGCTGACTACAAGAAATTCGAGATGCCCTCGTTCCCTGGCCTTAAGGGTTTGAATCCCTTCGGCAAGAAAGAGAATTGATTTGCCGCAGGCACCGGGCGGGCTGCCCGCCCTGATGGCTGTAAAACATTGCCGGCCGCGTGACTCTGCTGTCGTAATCAGCCTGTGGCTGCCGAAATCACCCGGATTCTCTCCGACCTCCACTATGGCGATCCCGCTAGCCGGGTGCGTTCGCTTGCAGCGTTGGGTCCGCTCTTCGCCGGCGCCGACCGGATCGTCTTCAATGGGGATACACTGGAGACGCGCCCGAGCCCGATTTCCCCGCAGACGGATGAGATTCGCCGGGAGTTCCTGGAGTTTGCGCGTCACGGGGTCCCGCGCTGCACGCTGGTGACGGGCAACCACGACGCCGACCTCTCCGACACCCACTGCCTCGATCTCCTCGGCGGCATCGTGTTCGTGACCCACGGGGAGGTGCTGTTTGACGAGTTGGTGCCTTGGAGCCGGGAGTTGCCGCAGATCCGCCGGCTGTTCCGCGAGCAACTGGATGCCCTGGCGCCGGCCCAGCGGGAAAACCCGGGGGAGCGTCTGGCCGCCGGCAAGCGCGCCTGCGCCCAGGTACGATTGCCCCACGATCCGCATCCCCGTGATCTCCGGCAGCGTGTCCTCCTGACCGCGCGCATTTTCTGGCCGCCTCAATGCGCCCTGGCGATGATCCGGGCCTGGCACGAGCTGCCGGACCGGGCGGCGGCATTTGCCCGGGAATTCCGCCCGGGGAGCCGCTTTGTCGTCGTGGGCCACACGCACCGGCCCGGTGTCTGGGTGCGACCGGGCAGCGTGGTCATCAACACCGGTTCGTTCCGTCCGCCCTTTGGCTGCTATGCCGTCGATGTCTCGCCGGAATGGGTGGTGGTGCGGCAGGTGCGCCACCAACAAGGCAGCTTTTCGCTCGGGCGTGTGGTGGCGTCGTTCGCCCTCGCCCCGACGGATGAGAATTCCGGGGCCGTCTCCGCCATCCTGCCCAAGCTGGCGCCCACCCGATGACCACGGAATTCGGCTGGTGGGCCCGGGATGCCGACGGGCGCAGATACCAGGTGCGGGCCGCGATCTTCGGCGGAGCGATCGCATGGAGCCGCAAGCAGGGACACCATCAGCCTTGGCAGCCGCTCGACCAAGCCACGGATGAAGATTGGGACCTGTTGATTGCCGAGGCGGAGCGCCGCGTGCCGCGACGGCTGCTTTCTCCCAAGCAGTTCGAGGAAATCAAACGCCTGCGACCGAAATAGGGACGGCTCGACGCATGTGAAGCGGATCGCTCCGCTTGCCAGCAGAGCGCCGCTTTTTCTCCGGACTCGCGACAACCGTTGTCATTTCATTCAATGAACCCCGGGAGATCGCCTTTCTCCGCCAGACTCCTCCAGATCAGCCGGAATGAACTTGCGAAGCTGCAGGGGTCTTCGCGCAGCCGGCGGGTGACTTCAGCCGCAGGAAACCACGCCCCGCGCTCAATCTCTCCGGGATGAAGCACGAAGGGCCCCTCCGCCGCGAGCCGGTACACCCAGACAAACTCCTGGCCCGTCGCCTCGCACGCCCCGAGGCGGAGCCAACGCGCCGGTGCTCCGTCCAAGCGGAGCCCGATTTCCTCCCGGAGTTCCCGCACGGCGCAAGCATCGTAGCTCTCGCCCGCGTCGACATGCCCCGAGGCCGAGGAATCCCATGCCCCCGGTGCGGTGTCCTTGCTCAGCGCCCGCTTTTGCAGGAAAAGCTCACCCGCCTGGTTAAAGACCAACACATGCACGGCCCGGTGCCGCCAACCACGGGCATGCACCTCCCGCCGCGCCGCCTGGGCGATGACCGCGTCGGTGTCATCAACCACATCGAACATCTCTTCCGGTGAGTCGGGTCCTGCCACAGGATCGTGTTTCGCCGGTCAGCGCGCCGATTCCAAGCAAATCCTTCCTGCCAGCACAGGAATTTCGCTATTCCCGCCGCCGTGCCCGCCGTTTTGGTTTTCGCCCCCGACCGACCGGGCGGACTGTCACGGCCGCCGCGCGTGCCTCCTTCTCCCGCTTCAATCTTCCGATCATTTCTGCGACTGCCTGGTTCCCCGCGTCCGGGAACAGACGCAGAACCTCGCACACATGCGCGAGAAGCTCGCCTGGGTTCAATCCGCGAGCTCGGCGCGGCCGTCTTCCTCCGGTTTGCCCAACTCTGCCAGGCTTCCGCTTCCCGGATCGCGGTTTGTCCGGGCTCGGACACGACCGAGGTCTGCGGTGCCGGCGGTCAGGCGGGGAATGCATGGGGAAATCCAGGGCCAGCCACCTGGCCACTGCCTCGAATTCTTCTGTCGCCAGGCTTCCTTTTCTGTTAATTTTCTTGCGAGGATCTTTGGCGGCTCCGGCCTTGTCTCCGTCCTTCATGCGTCCCGCCAGAATGCCGGTCGCTGCCCCGGCGCTGGCCGCCACTTCATGGCCGCTCAATTGTCGCCGGCCTGCCTTTCCCGGAACGCCTGGTAGGCCCCCAACAGCTCTTCGGGAAATGCCTCACCCATTTCCGCTAAATGGCCGACCAATTCGGGATTGGCCAGACCGAGGCAGGCCGCAAAGCGGAGAAAGGCCACCACTTCCTGGGCGGACTGCGGCGCGGGCATGAGTACCAACGTCGGCTTTGCATTACATTGCGCGAGCCGGCACCGTTTCTTGGAGGTCATTTTGGGGTTGCTCTGAAAGCCTGCGGACCCGTGACCGCTTCATCCGACCTTCAGGAGGCACTTCATCGTGGGTGGTACTGCCTCTCACTTACAACGATGCCGGGCACTCAATTTTTGGTAGGTTTGCGGGCTGGACAAACACTTCTGATTCGAATCGGTCGCCCCGATTCCGCCCGGAATCCGCTCCCAATCCCCGCTGCCCCGTTACCGATCGGGCCCCGCCCGGGAAGCGCGGATAATCATCGGCGGCAGGCCTGCAGGTAGTGCCTGACTTCGGCCAGGCTGCGGGTGTTGAGCACCTGCTCCTTCGTGAGCCAGCCTTTCCGGGCGGCCGCGACCCCGGCGCGGTAATATTCAAGTCCGGCGGTGTCGTGGGCGTCCGGATTGATCACACAGACCAGGCCCTTGGCGGCCGCGGCCTGCCAATGCCGCCAGTCCATGTCGAGCCGCTGCGGACAGGCGTTGAGTTCGATCGCCACGCGATTCGCCACCGCGGCGTCAATCACCTTCGCCACGTCGACCGGATAGCCCTCGCGCTTCAACAGGAGCCGGCCCGTCAGGTGCCCCAGCATCGTCGCGCATGGGTGTTCGATGGCGCGAATGATGCGCGCCGTCATCTCCGCCTCGCTCTGGCTGAAGGCCGAGTGCACCGACACCACCACGTAGTCGAGCGCGCGCAGTGCCTCCTCATCGAGGTCCAGCCGCCCGTCGGGGAGAATGTCGCACTCCACGCCGGCCAGGACCCGGATCTGACCGCGGCGGGACTGGTTGAGCGCCGCGATCTCGGCCACCTGCGCGCGCAGGCGGGCCTCGTTGAGGCCATTCGCCTGGAAACTCGCCTTCGAGTGATCGGCGATGCCCAGATACTCCCAGCCCAAAGCCTGGGCTGCCGCCACCATCTCGCCTAGCGTGTTCCGCCCATCGGAGGCAGTCGTGTGGTTGTGAAAGACTCCGCGAATGTCGTCGGCCTCGACCAGCCGCGGTAGCGCGTCCTGCTCCGCAGCCTCGATTTCGCCCAATCCTTCGCGCAGCTCCGGCGGAATCTCGTGCAAATCGAGGGCGGCAAAAAGCTCGGCCTCCGTCCGAATGGTCCCGGCAGCAGCGCCGGCGGTTCCGAGCAGGGCGCCCGCCTTGGCTTTAGCGGTTCCCTCGCCGCCCGAGGGAACGAGCCCCCACTCACTCAAGCTGAGTCCGCGCGCAAGCGCCCGCTGGCGCAACTGCACATTGTGCTCCTTCGCTCCGGTGAAATGGTGCAGGGCGAACACAAACTGGGCTGGCGGCACGATGCGCAGGTCGGCCTGCAGGCCGCCGGCGAACCGCACGCTCGCCTTCGTTTCCCCCTTGGCCGTCACCTCCTCCACCTCCGGCCGCGTGATGAACCAGTCAACCACCGGCGCCCATTCCTCCGCAGCCACCAGAAAATCGAGGTCGCCGACCGTCTCCAGCTTCCGCCGCAGGCTGCCGGCGTGTTCGGCTCGCCGCACCTGTGGCAGGGCGCGCAATCCCTGCAGGATCGGTTCGGCCACGCTGAAGGCGTCCCACCAGAGGTGCCGCCGTGCATAGGCCTCGCGATTGCGGATCCCCGCGAGGAGCTTCTCCTGCGTCTTTTCCCCAAATCCTGCGAGCACCGCCACCCGGCCCTCCCCACAGGCCTGCGCAAGTCCGGCAATCGAGCTGATCCCGAGCTGCTCGTGGAGCACCCTGATCTTCCTCGCCCCCAGTCCGGGAATNNCGAAATGACCGAGCCCAGGTCCTCTTCCAGCGTCTCGATCGCCCGCGCCCCCGCATGATAGGCGCGCACCTTGAAGGGGTTTTCCCCTTTCAATTCCAGGAGGATCCCAATCTCGTTCAGGATTCCGGCGATGGCATTCTTGTTCATTCGCTGTTCCACCCTCCAATACACGGAAGGTGCGGCAAAGCTCAAGCTGCGCGGGCCAATGGGATGGCTTTCCTTTCCCCGGGTTCTGTGTTTTAATGTTCCCATGGTTTTCACCTACCGTCGCACCATCCGCTTCGCCGACACTGACGCTGCCGGCGTGGTGTTCTTCCCCAATTACTTCGCCATCTGCCACGAAGCCTATGAGGAGTCGCTGGCCTCGGACGGCATTGAATTGAAGACGTTCTTCAGCGAACAAGGCGTGGTGGTTCCGATTTCCAAGAGCCAGGCCGAATACCTGCGGCCGCTCACCTGCGGCGATAAGGTGACCGTGACGCTCTCGCCGTCAGTCCTCGGCCCGGACAGCTACGCCATTGACTATGAGGTGGTCCGCCTCGGCCACCCGGACAAACTGGCGGCTCGGGTCCGCACCGAGCACATGTGTGTCTCCTCCCGGGCCCGCGGGCGTCACGACCTGCCGGCGGCCATCGCCGCCTGGATCAAGCATCATTCCGCCTGATGGCACCCGCCGCATCCAGCGCCAGGACCGTCAACGCCCGGCGGTTCACCTTTCCTTGGTCGTTGCACGGCCAGTCGGCAATCCTCAGATAACGTTTGGGCCGCTTGTGCCGGGCCAGGTGGTCGGCAATTCCCCGGTCGACTGCGCCGGCGTCCGGTTCTTTCGGGCCGGCCGGATAGCACGCCACGACCATCTCGCCCCACTCCGCGTCCGGCAGTCCGATCACTGCGACGTCTGAGAACTGTCCGGTCAAGCGCAACACCGCCTCAACCTCGCCCGGATCGATTTTTTCCCCGCCTGAGATGATGACGGCGTCGCGCCGCCCGATCACCTGCAGCCCGCCGGATTCGTCCAACCAGCCCTGATCCTCGGTGGCCCACGCGCCGGGTTGGCGCCACTGCGGATAATAGCCACGGAACAGCGACTCAGCCGCGATCGCGATGCCGCCGTCCGCGCCCAGTTCCACCCGCGCATGCGGCAGGGCGGAACCGCAGCCGCGGCGGCCGGCCAGGAACTCCTCCGGCCGCAGGGCGGTGACCATCGCCGCCGTTTCGGTCATTCCATAACCCGGCGCCAGCGGGAGCCGCGCCTCCGCCGCCCGGTCGAGCAGATCCGGCCAGGCCGGGCCTCCACCGACGAACACCGCGCGAAAGCGCCGCAGGCGCTCCGCCGCGTCCGGCTGGTCCAGCAGGCGCTGCAACTGGGTTGGCACGAGGGAGATAACCCAGTCGCCCCGCCCCGTGGCGGGCCACCGCCCGGCCTCCATGTCCGCCCAGACCCAGGGAACGTACCGGCCGCCGGTGAGCGCGCAACGCACCCAGGCCATCAGGCCGCTGACGTGATGCAGCGGCAGGACTCCCACCGCGTTGATTCGATCGATCTGAAAATGCGCCCCGAACCCGCCCACCGCCGCCGCCAGCGTGTCCTCGTCGTGCCGGGCCAACCGGACCAAGCCGCTCGATCCGCCGGTCGGCAGGCAGAGCCAGCCGATCTCGGTTTCGGCTTTTTGATTTTCGCTTTTCGATTCGCCATCGGCGCTTTGCGGCTTCACCAGCGCCGCAAAGCGCTCCCGCTCGACCGCCCCCCAGGTGGGATCCATCACCAGCACTGTACCGCTGGCCGCCACCGCCCCGCCAAACGCAGCCATGAACCTGCCGGGATCCCGTTCTTCCACGATGATCGCGTGACCGCCGGCCCGCCGGGATCCGGCTCCGAGCCGGCGCGCTAACTCAAGGCGTTCCATATCGCCTCCGGGTTAATGGCATTCACCGCCTCAGGCGTCAGAAACGGAACGGCGGGCAGCGCATCGATCCATCCGTCCTTAAACAGCGGGACGACGCCGAAACCGAGCGCCCGCGGCTGCCGGCCGCTGAACTGGAACGCCACTCGCAGTGCCGCCTGCCGTCCGACCGCGGTCTCGAACGCCGAGGAAAAAACCAGATCGGCCCGATGGCTCGCGAGCAACGCCAGCACGTCGGCGGGGGCGCCCGCCAGCGCCGGTTTTACCACCAGCACGCCCGGCCAGCCGCGCTCCAGCCAGGCCCGCAGGCTGGCCAGACCGGCGACCGATTCGTCCAATGCGATCGGCGTCGGATAGTCGTTCGCCAAACCGAGCAGAGCATCGGCGACCCGCCTCTGCCCGGCCGCGCCCTGCGAAGCCTCCGCGAAGCAGGGTTGCTCGACGAATTCAATCGGACGCGCGGCGCAGCGCTCCAGCACTGTGGCCGCCTGCCGGGTTGTCCAGGCACCGTTGGCATCCAGCCGCAGCTTCGCGTGGGCCGGCAGGCGCGCCAGCAGGTCGTCCAGCACCACCAGTTCGTCGCTCACCGCCAGCACGCCCACTTTCCATTTGAGCGCGACAAATCCGCTTTCCAGCGCCTGGTCCGCCGCAGCCAGCGCCGCCTTGCCCGCGGGCAGCAATGCCGCTACCGGCAGGCGCCGCGCTTCCGCTGGCGTCACCCAGTCCTGGCTCAACGCGGAGGCCAGGGCGAAGCGCACGCATCCATACCGCTCGCCGATGCCCTCGAGGGATGCGGCCTCCGCCGCACCGCCGAGCTTGGCCAGCACCTCCTCGGCTTCCTCAAGCGTCTCCGTGCCGAACCAGGGTATCGGCGCCACTTCGCCGTAGCCGCTCCGGCCGGCCTCATCCTCCAGCCGGACCAACAGCCCCTCCCGCTCCACCCACGGGCGGTGAGCGGTGCGCACCTCGCGCCCGAACGGGACACGGTACCGGCGGAATTCCAGGCGATGGGTCACAGCCTTCTGGTGTAGCGGGTGGTGCGCCGCACGCAACCGCGCAGGCAATCCGAGGAAAAAAGACGTTGAGGTTTTTTCGCGCAGCGTTATGTCATCCATGGCAACCATGACTAAGCCTGTCACGATTGCTGCTCCGGCCGATCACCAGTTCTATCCCGCGGCCGACGAGTTTTTTGCTCGGCTGCTGCCCACGGCCCTGACGTATGACGACGTCTCCCTGGCGACGCTCTTCTCGCAGATCCTGCCCAAGGACGCCGACCTCGCCACTCATCTTTCGGACACGCTCGGCCTGCAGATTCCGATCATTTCGTCGGACATGGATACCGTCACTGAGTCGCGCATGGCCATCGCCATGTCGCTCAATGGCGGGCTCGGCCTCATTCACTGCAACCTGCCGGCGAAGGACCAGGTTAAGGAGGTCGCCCGCGTCAAGCGCCACATCCACGGCCTGATCCAGGATCCCATCACGGTCTCGCCCGCCCTCGCGATCGGCGACGTCCTCGCGATGATCGAGCAGCGGCATTTCAGCTTCCAGACCTTCCCCGTCGTGGACGATCAGGGCCGGCTCGTCGGCCTGCTGCCCGGCAGCATCGTCAAGGACCGTTATCACTCCAAGAAGGTCACCGAGGCGATGACCCCCCGTGCCCGGTTGACCACGGTCAACGAGCGCGACCTTGGCGGCGATCCGATCAAGTACGCCGACACATTCTTCAGCGAACACATTGGCATCAACAAAATGCTGGTCGTCGACGACGAGGACCACCTGCACGGACTCGTCACCAGCACCGACGTCGAGCGGATCATCGGCGAGGCCAAGTCGCGCCGGAAGCCCAGCCGCGACACGCATTTCCGCCTGGTGGCTGGCGCCGCGATCGCCCCGCTCCGGACACCGTCCGGCGAACTCGACCGCGAAAAGATCATCGACCATGTCGGTGCCCTCACCGATGAGGCGGTCGATGCGGTCGCCGTTTCCACCGCTCACGGCCATAGCGCCGGCGTGGGTGAAATGGTGAAGCTGCTTCGCGGAACGTTTCCCAGTTTGACGATCATCGCCGGCAACGTCACCAGCGCCGCCGGGGTCGAGTTTCTGGCCGACTGCGGCGCCAACGCGGTCAAGATCGGGCAGGGTCCCGGCTCCATCTGCACCACCCGCATGGTGGCGGGCGTGGGCATTCCGCAATTGACCGCCCTGTGGGCGGGCGGCAAGGGCGCCGCGGCCAAGGGCGTGCGCATCCTCGCAGACGGCGGCATCGCCAAGTCGGGCGACATCGTCAAGGCGCTCACCCTGGCCGACGCCGTCATCTGCGGCGGCCTGTTCGCCGGATGCCGCGAAGCGCCGGGCGAGATCCTCGAGATCAATGGCAAGCTCTACAAGCAGTACCGCGGCATGGGCACGCTCGCGGCCATGAAGGCCGGCTCGGCCGCGCGCTACGGTCATGACAAGGAGGACACAACGCGCAAGATCTCCGCGGAGGGCATCGAGGCGTTGAAAGAGGTGTCCGGATCGGTCGACAGCGTGCTCGCCGACCTCATCGGCGGCCTCCAGTCCGGGATGGGCTACCTCGGCGCGCGCAACCTCGGGGAACTTCGCGCCAAGGCCCGCTATGTGCACGTCACCGCCGCCGGCCAGAAGGAAGCCGGTCCGCATGACGTCATTGAGGTTTCGACCAAGAATCACCCGTAGGCGGGGCGAGGGTTCAGGGTTCAGGGTCGCGGGTTCAGAGCGGCCGGCGACATACGGTTGGTTTCGTCGTCCTTGTTTCCAAGCGCGGGGTTTGGTTAGAAATTGAACCAGGAAGGTCGATCCTTGACCGTCAGAATTCTATTATACAGAATTTCTTTTCTACTCACCATGCACCGTTTCCCGGTTACTAAGCGACTTCCAAAACCTCAGTTCCCCGGGCCGCCCTGCGCACGGCGAATCACCCAACACTCTCTCGTTCATGCCCGACCCCAAACTCCCGCCCATCCACACCGTCCGAGGCCAGCGCGTCGTTCTTGATAGCGACCTGGCCGCGCTATACGGCGTGACCACGATGGTCTTCAACCAAGCCATCAAGCGAAACGCCAATCGCTTCCCTAGGGATTTCGCGTTTCAACTTAACCGTGAAGAGGTTGCAAACTTGATATCACAGATTGTGATATCAAGTTTAGAGATTGCCGGATCTTTAAGGTCACAAAAGGTGATCTTAAAGGCCCACGGTGGCCGTCGTTATCTGCCTTGGGCGTTCACCGAGCATGGCGCCATCATGGCCGCCACGATTTTGCGCAGCCCTCGCGCGGTCGCGATGAGCGTGTACGTCGTCCGCGCATTCGTGCGCATGCGCGAGGCACTCATGACTGGCGCTGTTATCTTCAAGCGACTCGCGGAAATCGACAAAAAGCTCCTGGAACACGACGTCGTGCTGCAGGACGTCGTCGAGAAACTCCTGCCACTGTTTAATCCGCAACCCGAGGAAAAGCCCAAGCGTCGGATTGGGTTTCACCCAAACACCGGATAACGGAAACGATTGCTGCAAAAGGGTCGTGCCCCGCACGGATTGCAACACCGGACTCGATTGCGAAAACCACCCGCGCGACCGGAACAGGCGTGAGGCGGATGACACACGTGCGACCACCGCGCTGGCCCGCGGCGTTATCATTGAAGCGCCATGGTTTTTGGTTGCCCCGCCGCCCCCCCTCCGCTTGCTCCTTTATGGCAACAGGGGCTTGATCTCTCCGGCTGCCGCCTGATCCATGTCCCTTTCCTCATTTCGCAGCCAGCTCATTGCTGACGTCGGCATCAGCTTCGGCGATGAAGGCAAAGGCCGGCTCATTCCCGAGGTCGCCGAGGAGTTGCGCACCTCGGAATCCCCCGTTTCGGTGGTCATCAAGGTCAACGGCGGCGCCAACTCGNNCTGGTGGGAAACCCGGCCGCTCGAGCGCAAGGGCCATGCCGTCCTTTCCCGCCTGCTCATCGACGAGCGCACCCTGGTGTCCGATCTCACGCACCGCCTGCTCGACCTTGCCTGGGAGGACTACCGCACGCACATCCTCGCCGAGGAGCCGCGCGGTTCGACCGGCCGCGGCATCACGCCGGCCTATGGCGACGAGGTCGCGCAGTGGCAGATTTGTTTTTCCGATTTTCAGGCCGGGCCCAACTACTTCGCCCGCAAGCTCGCCCAGCGGGCGGACCGCGCCCTGCGCACCATCCAGCACGTGTGCCGCGTCTCGCCAGAGACTTTCGCAGGGTTCTTCGACCGGCTGACCGCCGCCGAGCAACGCGCCAACGCCGAGGCCCTCGAACTCGGCGTCTTCAGCCGGGAGGAGTTTGATTTCACCCGGTTTCGCGGCGCGGAGCCTTTCTCGCTCAACCTGCCGGAACTGACCGAGGTTTACTGGCAGGCCGGCACGGCGCTCGCCCGGCACATCGGCGAGGTGCGCGAAGTCGTCCTGCGCGAACTGGCGGCCCGGCGGACTGTGATTGGCGAATTCGGCCAGTCCTACTGGCTCGACAAGCGCCGCGGCTTCTCGCCCAACGTCACCGCCTCGCACAC
>PMBT01000130.1:0-16289 GCA_003153035.1 Opitutia bacterium | reverse complement strand
ATGGTCGGCTGGTACGACGCGGTCGAGAAGGGCGATGCCCTGCGCTACGGCGGGTTCCAGGATCTGATGATCAACAAGCTCGACGCACTCACTCACGGAGGTGACTGGCGCGGCGATCTGCTCATCTGCACGGCCTATGAGGCGCCCAACGGGCGGGTCTGCCGCCACGTGCCGCGCAACGAGGCGGTCCGCAAAGCCCTCCGCCCGGTTTATGAGCGCTGCCCCGGCTGGTCCGGGGATATTGCCGGCGTGCGGCGCTTCGCCGATCTGCCCGGTAACGCCCAGCGGTACGCCGGCGCAATGCTGAAGGCCGTACTGGAGGTTGCCTACGAGGGCCGCGCCTGGCCGGAGCGCCTGCCCAACCTGCGCTATCTGGGCGTCGGTCCCCTGCCGGCCCAGATCATTAAGGACGTTCCGCCGACGCCGGAATTGGTGAAGCTGGCGTGACGAAAGAACCGCGGGCGAGTTCGGAGCCTCCCAACGCGGGTGGTGTTTCCCTTGCAGGGCCTGACCTTGGTCAGATCAACGGTTTCCCGTGAAGCCACGGCATTGGATCGTATAAGAACGACTGTCGACTGCGCCCGGGCGAAAAACGGGATAGACGTCGCCTCCGGCGAACAGGAGATTGGGCGGCGCATGCCCGGAGGCCGCTCCCCTCCGGAGATTCGAATAACGTCCGTAACCCCCGATCCCGTTCATGAACGAAGCCCCTACCACCCCGATGAAGGTCAAATTCTACAGCGGCGAGGACATCCCGCTGGAGCTGCACAAAGTGCGCATCGTGCAGAAGCTGTATTTGCGCCCCATCGACGAGCGCCGCAAGGCGATGGAAGCCGCCGGGTTCAACACCTTTCAGCTGAGCACCCCGGACGTGTTCCTGGACATGCTGACCGACTCCGGCACGAACGCGATGAGCGACAACCAGGTGTCCTCCATGCTCCGGGCCGACGACGCCTATGCCGGTTCGCAGAGTTTCGCCCGCATGGAAACGGCAGTGCGCGAGGTGTTCGGCACGCAATATGTGATCCCCGTCCACCAGGGGCGCGCCGCCGAAAACGTCATCTCCAAGGCCTTCATCAAGCCGGGCGACGTGATCCCGATGAACTACCACTTCACGACCACCAAGGCCCACATGGAGATGAACGGGGGGCGAATTTTCGAGCTCTACACCGACGAGGCGCTGATAATCAAGAGCAGCCATCCGTTCAAGGGAAACCTCGATGTCACCAAGCTGAAAGGCCTCATCAAGGAATACGGGGCCGCCCGCATTCCGTTTATCCGCCTCGAAGCCTCCACCAACCTCATCGGCGGACAACCCTTCTCGATCGCGAACATGCGCGAGGTGCGCAAGGTCGCTGATCAGCACGGGATCATCGTTCTGCTCGATGCCAGCCTCATCGGTGAGAACGCCTGGTTCATCAAGCAACGCGAGGCGAAATTCAAGAACAGCTCGATCAAGGACATCCTGCTCACGATGTGCGGCCTGGTGGACATCATCTATTTTTCCAGCCGCAAGGTCAGCTCGACCCGCGGCGGTGCCATCTGCACCAGCCGCAAGGACCTGTTCCTCAAGGTGCGCGATCTCGTCGTGCTTTATGAAGGCTTCGTGACGTACGGCGGCATGTCCGTCCGCGAAATCGAGGCGCTCGCCATCGGCATGTACGAAACCACCGACGAGACCGTGATCAGCCAGTCACCTTCCTTCATCGCCTATCTCGTCAACGAGCTCGACAAGCGGGGCATCCCGGTCATCACCCCGCCCGGGGCGCTCGGCTGCCACGTCGACGCCCGCGGATTTCTGCCCCATGTGTCGCAGACCGAATATCCCGCCGGGGCGCTCGCCGCCGCGCTCTTCATCATTTCCGGCGTCCGCGGGATGGAGCGCGGCACGATCTCGAGTGTCCGCGACGACAAGGGCAATGACATCCTCGCCGACGTCGAGTTGCTGCGCCTCGCTTTTCCCCGGCGCGTTTTCACGCTCTCGCAGACGAAGTTCGTCCTCGACCGCCTGATCTGGCTGTACAAAAACCGCGGGTTGGTCGGCGGCCTTAAGTTTGTGGACGAACCGACGGTGCTCCGGTTCTTCATGGGACGCCTCGCCCCGACGAGCAACTGGCCCGAACGCCTCGTCAGGCAGTTCAAGAAGGATTTCGGCGACAGCCTCTGAGCCGGGACCAGCACACCGCGGCGGAAACGGCCTTCAATGGAGGGCCGGTTTCTAACCGGCGATTTCGCCCATCGGAGACTGGCGCCACCTTTGGGCTGCGCCTGCCCCGCCGGAAGATCGATGCGGGTCAGAAATCCTGCAAGCGGCCTTCGCCGGCCCCGCGCCCGGGTTCAATGCGCTCGAACACTTCGCCGATCAAGTAGATTGACCCAGTCACCACCACCGTGTCGCCGGCGCTGCCGATGGCACAGCGATCCGGTTCGGGAAACACTTCGCCAACGGTGGTCCGCACCACCCGCCCGCCAAAGGCCGCCGGAACGGAGTGCTCAAGCTCCCCATAGCCGCAGGCGCGCGCCTGATGGGGAATCGCCAGGTGAATCTCGCCGGCGTGCCGCGCAATCACCTCGAGCAGCGCGCGGGCGCGATACTCACCAAGCGCACCGGTCACGACGATCGGCTTCCGGCCGGCCTCCGCCACCAGCTTCGTCAGGTTGGCGTCGAGCACCTGCGCCCCCTCGGGATTGTGCGAAGCGTCCAGGATAAGCGGACGCCCGCCGAGGGTAATTCGCTGCCAGCGACCCGGCCAATTGGCATGCATCAGCCCGCGGGCAACAATTTCATCCGTCAGGCCCCAGCGCGCGGGCAGCAGCCGGGCGACCAGCGTGGCGGTGGCCGCATTCCAGCGCTGATAGTCGCCCTCGAGATTCGTCTGCGGATAACGCGCCAGCTCGTCGCCATACACTTCGCGCACGGTTGTCACCGGCGCCTCCCGCTCCGCCGCAATCGCCCGGATCACCGCCTCCGCCACGGCCGGCATGCGGCCGAGCACGGCCGGCCGCCCGGGTTTGATGATGCCCGCCTTTTCCGCCGCAATCAGCTCAAGCCGGTCGCCGAGCATATCACAGTGATCAAACCCGATCGACGTGATCGCCGTCACCTCCGGCTCCACGACGTTGGTGGCATCGAGCCGCCCGCCGAGCCCCACCTCAATCACCGCCAGATCGGCGGCCTGCCGCGCAAACTGCAGAAAAGCCATCGCTGTCATGAACTCGAAAAAACTCGGATGATCGTCCGCGCCGAAGAGTGCCGGCTGCTCCGCGACGGGCCGCAGCTCGTTCGTGTAGGCAATGATCTCCGCCTCGCCCAGCAACTGGCGGTTCACCTGCACCCGTTCGCCCAGCTTGACGAGGTGCGGGGAGGTGTAGAGTCCGGTGCGCCAGCCGGCGGTGTGCAGGATGGCGTCGAGCATCGCCGCCACCGAGCCCTTGCCATTGGTGCCGGCGACATGGACCACCGGGCAGCGCCGCTCCGGATGCCCCAACGCCTCGACCAGCACCCGCATCCGATCCACGCCGAACTTCAGCCCACGAGCCTTGAGACTGAACAGGTAATCCTGGACCGCTGCGTAGCCGGTGAATATCCCGCTGGTTGCCATGAAAAGGCGTGAGTTCAGCAGGTCCGCGTCACGCCGTCTTTTGCGGCCCGACCGTCACGAGGTAGGCGTCACCACCGGCCGCTTCTTCACATATAGCGCCTGTAGGATGTCGCGCAACCGGTCGCGCATCTCCAGCCGGCTGACAATCTGGTCGATCAACCCGTGCTTGAGGAGAAACTCGGCCCGCTGGAAGCCCGCCGGCAGCGTCTGCTTGGTCGTTTCCTTGATTACGACAGCGCCGGCGAAACCGATCAGCGCGCCCGGCTCGGCGAGAATGATGTCACCCAACGTCGCAAAGCTCGCCGTGACCCCGCCGGTGGTCGGATCGGTGAGAATGGAAATGAAGGGCAGCCGGGCCGCGGCGAGCCGGCCGAGCGCCGCGCTGGTCTTCGCCATTTGCATCAGCGAGAAGATGCCCTCCTGCATCCGGGCGCCGCCCGCCGCGCTGAAGATCAGGCACGGGATCTTCTCGGCCAGCGCCATCTCGATCGCGCGCGTGATCTTCTCGCCGGTCGCGCCGCCCATCGCGCCGCCGCAGAAGCGGAAATCCATGACGGCCAGCGCCACGGAAATGCCGTGAAGCCGGCCCGTGCCGCAGACCACCGCCTCGGTCAGGCCGCTGTCCTTTTCATATTTCTTCAGCCGGTCGGGATACCGCTGGGAATCCACGAAGGCCAGGGGATCAGCCGCCCGCACCTCCGTTCCGAGTTCCTTGAACGTGTCGGGGTCGAGCAGGCCCTTGAGGCGCTCGCGGGCGCCGATGCGAAAATGGTACCCGCTCTTCGGGACCACCATCTGGTTGGCCTCCAGGTCCTTGTTGAAGACGATCTCGCCCGACAGCGGACATTTCACCCAGACACCCTTGGGGATGTCCTTTTTCTTGGGGACAACCGTGGGGTACTGGGGCTTGCTGAAATGCACCATGGGACTTAGCCGTGGCCAAAGGTGACGATGTCGAGATTCAGGCAGCCGGCGCGGCGCAATTTGGTGGCGCAGGCGTTGAGCGTGGAACCCGTCGTGAAGACATCATCAATGAGAACGTAGCGTTCGCCGGGATTTATGGCAGCGCCGTTCCGCAACGCAAAGGCATTTTTCAGATTCGCCTGGCGGGTGCGCCGGTCCAGGGCGGTCTGCGTCGGCGTGTCCACGACCCGGCGCAGCGGCGCTTCGACGCGCGCGCCCGCGCAGGCCGCCGCCGCAAAGCTCTCCGCCAGCAACCGGCTCTGGTTGTAGCCGCGTTCGCGCTCTTTGCGCGAATGCAGGGGCACCGGCACCAGCACGGCTCCGCGCAGGTAGTCGGCAATCCCCGGGGTGGCCCGGATGAGCGCCACGATATCCTCCAGCACATGGAGTGCCCGGTGGTATTTCAGCGCATGCACGAGCGAGCGCCCCGGTCCCTTCAGCAGCACGCAGGTGCGCCCCTCCCGAAACGCGGGTTCCAGGGCCGTGCAGTGGGGACACTGCCGCTCGCCCTGGATTTCCCCGTAAAACGGATACCCACACGTGTCGCAGCACGGCGGCTTCGCGAACGCGATCAACGGCTCGCACCGGGCGCAGAGGTGCCGCAGATGACCGCCTTCCACCAGCGCCCCGCAATGCACGCACACCGGCGGAAACACGAGGTCGCCGGCGGTGCGCCAAAACGCGCCCATCACTTGCAGGGTGCTCATATCTCAGCCGACGTCATGCCGTCGCTTCCATGGATCGACCTCAATAAATCACCCGGACCAGAAACAGTCCCTGGGCCGGCGCCGTCTGGATCGCGTGGGTGCGGTGCGCGGAGCGCAGGATCGCCTCGACCTCCCCCGGCGTGAGCTTCCCCCGCCCCACCGCCACGAGGGCGCCGACCAGGCTGCGCACCATCTTGTACAGATACCCGTCGGCCTCCGCGGTAATGCGCAACCGCGCGCCGCGCCCGGTCACTTCCAGCCGGCGTAGGTGCCGCACGGTGTTCTCCGCCGCCACCCGGTTGAACGCCGAAAACGCCCGGAAATCATGGCGCCCTGTGAGACGCCGGGCAGCCGCGCGCATCGCTTCGACATTGAGCTTCTGGTAAATCGACCAACAGAACGGCCCCTGGAACGGGTCCGCCAGCCCCCCCGGATGGAGCTGGTAGCAGTAAACCTTGCCCCGGGCCGAAAAGCGGGCGTGGAAGGTCGCCGCGGCGGGCCGCACCGACCGCACCTGGATCGCCGGCGGCAGTCCGCCCCGGAAGGCCGCCAGTAGTTTCGCGGCGCCGTGCTTCCATTCCGCGTCGAAATGGAACACCTGCCCATGCGCGTGCACGCCGGCGTCGGTCCGGCCGCTGCTGTGGATGCGCACGTCCCGGCTGAAAATTCCTTTGAGGCGGCGCTCGATCACGTCCTGCACCGCCCTGCCATCAGGCTGGCTCTGCCAGCCGCTGAAATAGCGGCCATCATAGGCGCAGACGCATTTCCAACGCTGGATTCTTGAAGAGGACACGGAAGTTATCGCTTAACCTCGGATTGCACGGGTACACATCACCCGGTGTTTTTTCCCTCCGTCGAGATCCGTGGAATCCGCGGTGATTCTTCCACCGGACTTGGCGGGAAGCGCTCGTTAAGGAAATCCTGCAGGATCAGGCAGGCGGCGCGGGAATCGATGAGTCCGCTGGCACGAACGGTCCGCCGCTGCTGTTTGGGAATCGACCGCTCCGCCTCGTAGGACGTCAGGCGCTCGTCCACAAGGTGGATCGGCAGCCCGAAGTCTTTCTGGAGTTGGGCCGCGAAAGCCTCGGCTTCCCTGGCCTTGAAGCCGGCCGTGTCGTCCATGTTGAGGGGATGACCAAGCACCAGATCCGTGATGCGGCGGCGGCGGATCAACGCGGCGAGTTGCTCCCGCCGGACCTTTGGCGAGGGATCAATCAGGGCGGGCAATGGCGTGGCCACGCCGAGCTCATCGCCGCAGCTGAGGCCAATCCGCTTCTCACCATAGTCGATACCCAGGCAACGCATGGAGGGATAATTCTAGCGTGGAGATTCCCCAACGCGGCAGAGCCACAGCCAAGCCATTCTACAGGAGGTAACAGAGGAAGCGGAGAAACTAAACGATGGGAAAGAAGAGCCTCTCAGTTCCCTCCGTTTTCTCCTGTAAAGAGTCATGGGCTTGAAATCGCCGCGAAAAAGCACGATCGGTAGAGAGAATAGCTTGGAGATTCGAGGCCCTCGTCGCGTCTTCAAACCACCGCATGGAATATCCCTGCTCGACCGCATATTTCACAGCTTTTGCTTCCCGCCCGCCGCCGTCGAGGCGCAAATGCAGTTGCGAAAACCGGGGTTGCGCGCAGTGGTACTTTAGCTGCGCGCTTCCTCGGCTCGCGATGGAGGCCCGGACTCCCGTCCAGCCGCGGAATCTCTCCGATCCGGCCTCGCGGGGCCGGGGCTTTCATGGGGGAAGCCCCGAACCCACATCGCCTATTGCTGAGATTTACCTAATCAAATGACAGCTGTCATCGCGAGCCCGGCACAGCCGGGCGTGGCGATCCAGCTCGCTGGATTGCTTCGTCGCTCCGCTACTCGCAATGACGGCCTTCTTCATTCCTTCGGGTTGCTCCCGATAATGTGTTTTCTCTATGTCCGACTCCCTGCCAAATCTCTCCGCGGAGGAGCTCAGCCGCTACAGCCGTCAGGTGCTGCTTGAGGAGGTTGGCGTCGCGGGTCAACGCAAGCTCGCGGCCGCGCGCGTGCTGGTGGTGGGCGCCGGCGGTTTGGGCAGTCCAGCCGCGCTTTATCTGGCTGCGGCCGGTGTGGGCGTGCTCGGCCTGGCGGATAATGACCAGGTCGAAGTGCACAACCTCCAACGGCAGATTGTCCATGACACGGCGGCCGTCGGCCAGCCCAAGGTCGAGTCGGCCGCGCGCCGGCTGGCCGCCCTCAATCCGCACGTTAAGCTCCAGCTCCATGACCGCGGCGTCACGCCGGCCAACGCCATCGCGCTGTTCTCGGGTTACGACTTGATCGTCGATGGTTCGGACAATTTTCCCACGCGCTTCCTGAACAACGACGCTGCCTTCTTTGCGCGGCGGCCGCTTGTCTACGGCAGCATCTTCAAGTTCGAAGGCCAGGTGTCGGTCTTCGACTCGGCCAACGGCGGCCCCTGCTATCGCTGCCTTTTCCCCGAACCGCCGCCGCCCGGCAGCGTGCCGAATTGCGGGGAGGCCGGTGTGTTTGGCGCCCTCTGCGGCGTGATTGGCAGCCTGCAGGCCATGGAGGCCGTCAAGTACCTCCTCGGCATCGGCGAGTCGCTGCGCGGACGCCTGCTTGTTTGCGATGCGCTCACGCTGCAGTTTCGCACCTTGAATTTGCCGCGCGATCCCCGGTGTCCGCTGTGCGGTCGCGAACCGAGCATCCGGCAGATCGACGCTGCCGCCTATCGGTCCGGCTGCGAGGCACCGGCGCCGGTCGCGGGCAGACCGGCTTCGGCCGAGATTCCGCCCGAGATCTCGGTCGAGGAGGCCCGCGACCTGCTAGCAGCGAAGGCCGGCCGCGTTTTGCTCCTGGACGTGCGCGAACCCTACGAGGTGGAGATCTGCCGGATTGAGGGCGGCGCGCACATTCCGATGCGGCAGCTTCCGGCGCGGCTTGGCGAACTGCCGCGCGATCGTCACCTTCTGGTAATCTGCCATCACGGCAACCGCAGCCGCCAAGTGACCGGATATTTGCGCAGTCAGGGGTTTCCGGCGGTCAGCAACATCCAGGGCGGCATTGCGGCGTGGGCGGAGCACTTTGACCCGGCGATGCGGCGCTATTGAACAACGCGCCGGCGAGTGGACGTCCGTTGGTCAGATTAATAGAGACGCGACGCCATGAAATCTCCGCACTATTCCCCCGGCAGCACTCGCAGTTCCGGATGTGCCCGGGCATAAGCCAGGGCATAGTCGGCGAACGCCGCTTTCAACCGCATGGTCACTGAGTCCGGCCGCACTTCAAAGCGATGGGCGTCGATTGCCGCCACCGGGGTCACATCCTTCGTCGACGACGTCAGGAAGCACTCCTGCATGCTGTCCAAGTCGGCCGGCTTCAGGGCTACCTCCCGCAATGGGATGCCCGCCGCTGGGGCGACTTTCTCGATCAGCAACCGCCGAGTGATGCCCCCGAGCAACCCGCTTTCCAGACCGGGCGTGAGCACCACTCCTTGGCGGACGAAATAGACGTTGGAGACGGCCGCCTCCGTGATCTCACCTGCCAGGTTGGTGATCACGACTTCGTCGGCCCCACGGGCCTTGGCCTCACGCAGGCAGAGCAGGTTGTTGAGGTAGTTGCCGGTCTTCCATGCCGGATCAAGGGTCCGCCGGTCGTTGCGGTGCAGTTCCCGCGCCAGCGACAATTTCAGGCCGGCCGCCAGCTTTTCTGGCGGGAATTCCCGATTCGCCTGGACCAGCAGCACATAATCCGCGCCGTCCGCCAGCGCGGGATCCAGACCAATCGGACCTCCTCCACGCGTGATCTGCAGACGCACATAGACGTCGCCCCGGGCCCCGCCGCGGGCGAAAAACTCCCGAACGGTGCGGTCGATTTCCGCCCGGAGCCGCTCTTCCGACAATGGCAGCGCCAGGGTCAGCGCCCGGGCGGATTGCTCCAGCCGCTCCCAATGCTCCTCCCAGGCGAAGATCACGCCATGGTAGCTCCGCCAGACCTCGTAGACTGCGTCGCCATAGAGAAAACCGCGATTGAGCGGAGCGATGGATGGTTCGCGGGCGTCATGGAGCCGGCCGCTGGTGTTGGCCTGAATATAGTCGGAGCCCATAAAATGAGATTCAGCCAGTGTGGGACGCACCCCGGAAAACCAGCAAACAAAAAGGCCTCCGCCTGGCGGAAGCCCGGAAAGCCAAAACTGTCACCGGCTCACTTCTTTTTCCGCGATTTGACCAAGCCGAATGCCTTCTTGATATTGTAGACGCTCGGCAACGAAATCCCAAATTCCTCGGCGACCTTCGCGCCCGACTTCTTGTTCTGGAGGGCCGCTTTGATCTTCTGCTTCATCTCCGCCGTGATCCGCGCGTGCTTCCGATGCCGCCGCGCCTTCCTCTCCCCGCGTTTGCTGGCGCCGCTGGCCGCCGCCCGGATCGCCTTGATCAGATCCTTGGGGGTGGCGAAGCCAAATTTCTCATGCAGATGCGCCAGCGCGCCCGCCCGTTCTTTATCAATGTCTTTCTGTAATGCCACGATCTTGTCCTGATAATCAGCCAGTTGTTTTATTTTGTCGGTAACCATATAACGATCATTAAATACATTAATCCGGCCGCGGACAAGCATATCTTTCCTGGGATTGCACTATAAATCCTCTGGACCGGCCTCGGAATGTATATAGAAACCGGCCTGCAGATCATCGATCGCGGCCGCAACCTACGGCCCGGGGAGCCGGGCCGTGGCTAGATCGTCATCGCGTGGTAGCCGCCGTCGACCGCGATTTCCGCTCCAGTGATGAAGGAGCCGGCGTCGCTGGCCATCAGGAGGGTCGCGCCGATCAGTTCGCGCGACTCCCCGAAACGCTTCATCGGGGTGTGCCCCATGATGCTGGCCACCCGGTCGGGTGTAAGCACCTTGCGGTTCTGCTCCGCCGGGAAAAAGCCGGGGGCGAGCACGTTCACCCGGACGTTGTTTGGCGCCCATTCCCGCGCCAGGTTCTTGCTGAGATTATGCACCGCCGCCTTGGTCAGCGAGTAGGTGAAAACGCGGGAGAGTGGCGTGATCCCCGACATCGAGCCCATATTGATAATCGAGCCGCCCTGGCCGCGCTCGACGAGGTACTTGCCGAACACCTGGCAGCCCAGGAAGATGCTCTTCAGGTTGACGCGCACGATGCGTTCAAACTCCTCCTCCGTGATTTCGAGGTACGGCGTGGACGAGTTGATGCCGGCGCCGTTGATCACGATATCCACGCGACCCGAGCGCTTGAGCACGGCGGCCAGCAGCGCCTGAAGCTGCGTGAGATCGGTCGCATCGGCGACGTGGAACCAGCCCTTGCCGCCGGCCGCGGCAATCTTGGCGAGCCGCGCCTTCGCATTCTCCTCATCGCGCCCGGCCAGCCCGACCAGGACGACCTCCGCGCCCGCGCCGGCCAGACCCTCGGCCATCGTACCGCACAGTTCGCCGGCACCGCCAATGATGACCGCCACCCGGCCATCAAGAGAAAACAAAGAGCTGAGAAATTTTGGGGAGTCCATGATTGAATTGTGGCCACCAACCAAGCCGGGTCCGGCCCCCTTCCGCAAGGGTAAAGGTGACCGCTGCGTCCGGCAAAGCGCATCTCATGATTGACGGTGGACGGCGAGGCCGGGCGAAGGAGGCCGGCCCGAGGTTGGAAGAACCCCAGACCTGGGCAAGATGCCCATGCCACCTCGGACGACCGACAGCTCGGCGCCGCGCCCTCGCACGTCGGATGGCATCGTTGCCGTTGAACTTTCCCACGAATTCGCTTCCTTGGATCTCATGCCGCACATCCCGCTGGAGGACAACTTTGACGACGTCATCAACAAGGCGCAGCGCGGCCTGCGCTTGGCCGACGGGGAACTCGCCCGGCGCGCAGGCATCGGCGTTGATGTTCTTAGAACGTTGAAGGACGGCGCATTCGACGAAGCCGCGGCCCGGGCCGTAGCCCCGGTCCTCCGGCTGGGCGCCGATCAGCTCGTGGCGTTGGGCCGCAAGACTTGGTATCCCTCCCCGGTGCTGCCTCCGCGCGGTTTCGCGATGTTCAACACCGCCTTTGAGGACATGACGGTGAACAGTTATTTGGTGTGGGATCCGCGCACCCGGCTGAGCGCAGCCTTCGACACCGGCGCCACCTGCGCGCCCATGCTCGATGCGATTGCCGGCGAGAAACTCACCGTGCGCTACCTCTTCCTGACGCACACCCACGAAGATCACGTCGCCGACGCGGCGCGGCTGGTGGCGGCCACCGGCGCCGAAATCTACGCCTCGGAACGCGAGCCCTTCGCCGGCGGGAAAACGTTCCGGGAGAACCAGACGTTCCACCTGGACAGCCTCGCGATCAAGACGCTGCTCACCTCGGGCCACTCGCCCGGGCAGACCACCTACCTCGTCGCCGGCCTGGCCTGGCCGCTCGCGATCTGCGGCGATTCCATGTTTGCCAGTTCCATGGGCGGCGGGCTGGTGTCCTATGAGGACCAGTATCGCAACAACGTGGAGAAGATCTTCACCCTGCCCCGCGACACGGTCATCGCCCCCGGCCATGGTCCCATCACCACGCTGGCGCAGGAGCGAAAGCACAACCCGTTCTTCACGCGGTAGCCGGGTTGCGCGTGCGCACCGCCGGCGATTTGGGGCAGATTGGCCGGCACAATTTCCAAACTTGCGCGCCCGGGCCAATTCGCCCAACGTGCCCCCTCTGTTTTTCGGCGCGGTAGCCAAGTGGTAAGGCCGGGGTCTGCAAAACCCCTATGCGTCGGTTCGATTCCGACCCGCGCCTCCACTCTTGAAATGAGTGGAGTGTAGCAGAAGTGTAGCAGATTCGGCTTGATCGGAGAGGCTTGGATGACAGGCTGAGGCCGTGAAATACGTTTCGGTCTACCGGCGCGCCCGTTCCCCGTTCTGGTGGATCGTCTACTGGTGCCCGAAACGGCAGAAGCGGATCAGCCAAGCCACCCCGTACCGATGGGATTCGATTCAGGGCAAACGCAAGGCACTCGACCTGGCAAATGACCTCGGTAAGGCGGCCTCGGCCGACAAAGGCGTGCAGGGTCGGGATCGGTGGGAGTGTTGGGTCTCCGATTTCCTTGAGCTGCGTTATCCGACTCCTGCACGGAAGAAAACCCATGACCGGATGGTTGGCGGCTGGAATCAATGGCGGCAGTTCCTCCTCGACCAGCACATCGCCGTCCCCCGCGCACTCACCTATCAGTCGGTCCTGGATTTTGTCGCGTGGCGGTCTAGCCAAATCAAAAGGTCGTCGGGGAAGAAAGTGAGCAAGAATACCGCTCTATGCGACGTGCGGATTATGTCAGTCATCATGCGCGAGGCGATGCGGCGGGAATTCTCCGAGGGCAACCCTTGCGACCGGATTGGGATCACCAAGGACAAAGCCAAGGAGAAATGCGAGATCTCTGACGCTGAAATTGACAAGATCCGTGAGGAACTCAAAACGCGCCCGCTGTGGATGCGGGTTAGCTTTGAGATCGCAATTCACCAAGGTTGCCGCCTGCAAGAAACCTCGGTGCCCTGGGACCGAGTCGATTTTGGGCGCAACACAATCGCCTTCCTCGCCAAAGGCAGGAACGGGGAGCCGCACGAGTTCACGACCAAGCTCCATCCCGAACTGAAACCCATCCTGCAAGAGCTGAAGGCCAGAAGCTCCGGCGGTGAGCGCACCTGCATCCTGCCTGTGATGGCGGCCAAGGAGTGGCACTTCCTCTTCAAGGAGATCGGCCTCCCCCACTTCAGCTTCCACTGCACACGAGTGACGGTCATAACCAGAATGGCCCGCGCCGGCGTCCCGATCCAACAGGCCATGGCCTTCGTGGGCCATGCGAGCGAAGCAATCCACAAGATCTACCAGAAACTGAAGCCGGCAGATACCGGAAACGCTGTCGCTGCGATCAACCCCGGCACCCAATCCGTGATCGGCTCAGCTGCTCAGCACGACCAGATTGACACAAGCCACGCCGTGCTTGAGTTGCTGCTTAACGATCCGGCAATCAGACGACGGATGCTTGAGATGGCAAGAGATGGTGCCGCTCCAATGCCTGCACCCGCTCAATCGGCGGTGTTTCCTAGTCGTAGACCCGTATGCCGTCGGCCCGACGTGGGTTAGGGCGACAGCTCGGAAACCGCGCATGATTCGGCCGGGTATGCTGTGCGAGCCGGCCGCCCCGCCTCCCGAGGATACCTCAAGTGATGGGAAGCGACGAATTCAGGGTGTCTTTCCAGCCAATCGAGCAACCATGCAACCGTGCTGAATCGCCCTCGGAAGGGACTGTCACCGGTTGCCACCGCAGCGATTTTGATCCCCTTGAGCACCCACGTGCTCACACCCAATTCCCGAGCAAGCTTGGTGGCGTCGAGCAGCTTGATGTCAGGACCATTCATCGAAGGACCGTGGGTGACGTTGAAAGACGTGGCTATAGGTCAAAGTTCGTCGGCAGCGCGCCGAACGATGCAACCCGGTTCAAACGGTCGCGGGCAGTCAACAGCTCGCCGATTATCGGATGCCGGTTTTGATGTAGCGTATTGAACGGCTTGTTCATCACCGACACGTCCGGATTGAGGGCCTTCGCCCGTTCCTCGACGCATTCGCCGCGCACCTCTTTCTTGCCTGCGGTCCAGCAGTCATTCTTCCGCAGTTGATGCGAAATATAAGTGGCACCGTTGTGATTGCCTCCGACCGTGATCATGCGCAAAAGCACGGTCGAAAACGCAGTCCTGCACAACGCCTAGTGCCCCCCGATTCTGGGGTAGTTGGCTTACCGCGAACGGTGTATCCTTTCATCCGTTTTTCCTCAATTTTCGCGCGCCCGTGGCTTCGAAGAGCTGGGGAGGTTTGCCGAGTTTCTGCGCTTTTTTTGGCCACAGACGCAAGGCCCTGCTAAGGACTTCCTTGGGTTCGGGCCGTGGACAGGAATGCCGTCCTTACGGGCATTTCGCGGCTACCCTTTTCCCGGTAGACCAGACTCGTCGTGGTTCAGCGAAAACGTGTTGCTGGAAGGAGCCGCAGAAGGGTGGCATTCGTGGCGTTTCGTTGAAGCCAATCCGTCGGAATTCATGGGCTCTTCAAGAGTGACTTACGAAAGTCCGAACTCGTTAGATGACATGTGATCGCGGTGCGCGGACGAGCGTCTGACACACCGCATGCAAACGATAACCGAACAGATCGCATCCCTGTTGGACAGTGCGCGGCAGGCCCGTGAGCACGGCCGGCCGCTGGTGAAGATCGGCATTGACGCCCACTTGGCCTGGCTGGTGATCGTCGAACAATGCGACGAGCAGCCGCCCAAGCCGGCGCGCAAGATAAACGTCGAAGGCCTGCTGCGCCTGGTAGGCGATCATCGGCGGGCGCAGCACGCGGTCTTCACCTGCTACGAGGCAGGACCGCTGGGTTTCGGCCTGCATCGGCAGCTGTCGAAGGTCGGAGTGAACAACATCGTGGTGCGGCCGCGACTGCTCGCGGAGTATGGTCAGCGACTAAAGACCGATCGGCGCGATGCCGAGCAGTTAACCAACAATCTCGACCGCTTTCTCGGTGGCAACCTGCAGGCACTCGCACCGATTGCCGTCCCTTCGCCTGAGGAAGAACAGCGCCGCACCCTCGCGCGGCAGCGCGAGCACCTCAGCCGACAACGTCGCCGGGAGTTGCAGCAGGCCCGGGGGACGGCGCTGTTTCACGGTTATGCCATGCACGGCACGTGGTGGAGCCCAACGCGCTGGTTACAGCTTCGCCGCAGCCTCCCCGAGTGGCTCCAACACAGCATCGACACCACGCTCGCGCGAGTCGCGCTCATCGAGGCCCAGATGACAGCGCTGGAAAAGGAGATGACGGCGAGCGTCCCCGACGAACGCCCCAAAGGCCTCGGCGCGCTCACCAGCGCTCTGGTGGACCGCGAGGTGATCGACTGGCACCGATTCCGCAACGGCAAGCAGGTCGCCAGCTTCACCGGCCTGGTGCCAAGCGAAGCGTCCTCCGGCCAGCACCAACGCCAGGGCTCGATTACCAAGCACGGCAATCCCATCGTGCGACGCCTGTTGGTGGAGTGTGCCTGGCGACTGGTCCTCTATCAGCCGAGCCACAAGCCGATGCTCAAATGGGGGCCGGTACTCACCGATCCTCGCGCCAGCCGGGCTCGTCGCAAGAAACTCATTGTTGCTCTGGCGCGGCAATGGGCGGTGGACCTGTGGCGCTGGCGCACCGGACGGATCCGCCTCGCCGATCTCGGGCTGGTCATGGCCCCAACCATTTGACTTTCCACTTTGGAGCGGCGCGCCGCCCGCCAATACCCTTGGGATCCTCGGTAGATTCCCCGTCGTTAGATTGGGCGGCGCTCGCTCCTCGGCCTGATATTGCATAACTCATAATGTGCCGGTCACCCAAGCCGCACGGATCATAGGTTGAACCCAGCCGAACGCCGCTGGCCCTTCCCAAGCCGAGGAGACGTCTTCCATGTCACCACCACTGCCGCGGGGCGCTCGCCGCCCCCGCACCCNNTAACTAATCCAAGAAAGCAATCATGACTGCGTAATCCCAAACCGTCCGCATCATCCCACGCTCGTTAGCCACCGTCGCGCCGTCGTACCGTTTTCACGGTAGGTCAATCCGTCCCACTCCGAACCCGGATTGAACCGATGATCCTCGAGATTTATCTCGACGAAACATCATAGGGTATTGCGTCTATGACAAGAACAAGTGCGCAAGTGTTGGANNAAAACCGACCAAGCTTTTCGAAGCCAAGGACGCCAGAAAAACAAAGAGCCGGCTCTGCAGTAGGAGGGGGCGCGAGTAGCCGGCGCTACCGTTGCCCGGCGGGCAGCGGGAAAGGAAAAAACGCAGCGAGTGCCTTTGCAGCCTTCTGCTGCTTCCTGCCGCGACCGCCATTTCCCGCGGCGCCATGGCCCTTTTGCACGGTTGTGCGGCCCGAAGGCCATCTTGTATTCCGTGAGGGGGAGAACGGCGCTTTGAGGTCAATCAGCCTGCACTAGGCGAGGCACTGTCGATGACACC